>JBLHMY010000123.1:0-7247 GCA_047621065.1 Glaciecola sp.
ACAACAACTACTTCACCCTTCCGCTGCTGTTCATTATGATTAGCAACCATTACCCAATTACCTATCAACATGAGCATAGCTGGTTTGTATTAGTGTGTTTTATTGCTATTTCAGCATGGATACGACACTTCTTTAATTTGAAGCATGTAGGCATAGTAAAACCGTCTATCTTAGTTTCGGGTACGGTAATGATGGCAGTTTTAACATTTTGGATCTCGTATCCAACCGCTACCGTGGCTGCCGCCACCACAGCTTTAGAAAAGCAATCTGAAGAACAGGTAATAGCTGCGCTAACGCCAACTGAACGAAACGTGCATAGCCTAATTCAAACCCATTGCGTTAGCTGTCATGCAAGCGTTACCACCGACGCTATATTCAAAATAGCGCCGTTAGGCGTGGTATATGACACATGGTCAGATATACAAAGATACGCACCGCAAATTGTAAATCGTACAACGGTCACAAAAGACATGCCGTTGTTGAATAAAACCAATATGACACAACAAGAAAGACAGCAAATTGCAGACTGGTTTGCTAACAGAACGGCACCATAGCATGAGCGAAAACCAACGCCCTTTATTCAGGCATATAAGAAATCATTCAGCATTGTTTGCTGAATTAGCAAGCATTAGAAACCAATTTGCCAGTCAGTTAGGCATGCAGTGTGATGAGTTCCACAAAACACCAAAACTCATCATGCCTAACGGTAAACGTTTGTCTATTGAGCCTGAGCGCAGCATAGTGCTGCCCAACTACCAAGTCGCTGCGGGAGTCAAAACGGTACTAGAAAAACACCTACCCGGTTTTCATTTAGTCAGCAACAGCGACATCGGTTTTCGTTATCCTACCGCCGCGCTAGCGGGATTAGATGCCCCGTACATAAAACGTTTCCGTTCAGAATACTTTCATCAAATTGATGAAAACAGAGACATATGCAGGCCCTTAAACCTGTCTTATGGCATCAAAAGCAGGGGCAAAAGCGATAACCGTGAAGAATATGAAGTATGGATACCCGAGCAAAATGTAAAACTTGACCCATCACCATTGTTTATTAATAAATATGCCGAAGATTTGCCTAATGAAGTTAGAACGTTTGCTGCGCAAGCGCCTTTGGTGCATGGCTGGATGGGCGTAAAACGATGCGCTTTTGAAGGCATCTATCACAACAAAGCAGCTTTTGGAGATATTGCCATTAGCGTAGCACTTTCGCTAGATGCTTATAATATTGGTGCTAAACCTGACCTATCATTTTCACCCTTTGTTGGCAGCTCACTTGCAACAGGCGGCGCCGAAATAGAATGGGAAGTGATGGGTTACTATTTACCAAAGTCGGCAAGCGTTGAACATGACCAAATATGGGCAGCCATAAACAACACGCTACACGCTATTTCCCAGCCGCTTGAAGAGGCATACAGCAACCATATTTTGCCTACCAATGAGAGTAAAACTGAAAGAATACTAAGTGCCGTTGCTGGCGCGGGTGTGACAAATGAGCAAATAGTCGAATTGGATCTAAAACCATGGGAGTTCTTGGAAACCGTGAGTCCCGTGCGCAAAAAGAGCCATGATGAAACAAGAGGTGTTAACCTTTTAGGGCGACTTAACAGACTTTTTTATCATCAAGATACACCGCTTCCCTCTTTAAAAGAACTGCATTTTTTGGCCCAAAAAGAGATTTAAAAATTGCTGTAGAGCATCTACCTATTTCATATCAAGGCATAATGGTTTACTTTGTAATAAATAATGTAGTTAACTTCCCTGTTTTGGTGTGGGTATTTTTATTTGATATAACTGCGTTCAATCCCTTAGACTAGGCTTACTATGTTAAAATTTTTTTATGCAATATAATCAGGTTTTAAATGCTCTTTTTTGACTTTCAATAATTCGTGCCCTTCGTACTGTTCATGCAAAATAGAATAAATTCACTGCCCTTAATAACGAGAACCCATATATGAAGAAGTTACTTTTCGTAATGCTTATTATGTTTTCACACAGCAACGCTTTTAGCCAAACCGATGATAATGAATATGGTCCGCGCCAGTTCAACGTTAGCGATAAATGGACGGCAATAGTTGCGGCATATACACCAGAAATAGAGGCCATTGACCGAGCATTCGCTCAAATAGATGACGCTCAAATAGACAAAGTAGTTACCATTAAAGGCGTAAAGTACCAACTAGGCACCTACAAAGGCGAACCCATTGTAATTTTCACTACTGGCATTAGCGTACCCAACGCAGCTATGACTATGCAAATGGCACTAGACTATTTCCCTATAGACAAAGTGGTAATGATGGGAATAGCAGGCGCCGTTAACCCAAGCTTTGCGCCAGGGGATATTGCCATTCCACAAAGGTGGTATTTTCATGATGAATCGGTATATGTGAACCCCAATCCCAGCGAACCAGGCGAATATTTTCTACCCGATTATTACGAGGTCGCTTTACAAAGGTATAAAGCCAGAGAAAAAAAAGATCCCCACGCACCTAAATACAAAAACTTCGGCTTTATTCATCCAGAAGAAATGTCGGTCATTAAAGATGGCTGGGATTCGCCAAAACAAATGCCTTATTTTAGCGTGTCGCCAAGCCTGTTATCACTAGCCAAAAAAGCACTAACCAGCATTGACACAATAAAAATGCCGTCAGGAAAACCGATAACCGTAAGCATTGGTGGCAATGGCGTAACAGGCTCAGTTTTTACCGACAATGGTGAATATAGAAAATGGCTGCGAGACGTTTACAACGCGCAGGTCACTGAAATGGAGTCGGCAGCGGTAGGCCAAGTATGTTTTGTGAATGAAGTTGACTGGATCATTATTCGTTCAATAAGCGATTTGGCCGGCGGTCAACATGGTAAAAATGATGAAAATGTCTTTGATGCTATCGCTTCAGGTACAGGCACTAAATTAATGATTGGCTTACTCGAGCAGATTGCTATTTTCGAGGGTGCAGAAAAAGCGCTTGCTGCGCAGTAATAGAAAATGGTGACCAAACATTACTTGCCCCTGATGATGTTTTACTAAACACAGTGAACACGGTTTATTTTGATATTTTCTACTACATCAAAAATGGCTGGGAGATTAAAAATCAAACGTTTTACCCTCTGTGACCAAGCCATCTTTGTAATACGGAGAATTATTATTTATGCACTCATTTAAACTAGTTAGCATCGCTTTTTTATGTATTGTCCTGTTTAGCTGCTCTCCACAAAAAAAGACTTCGCTGCAAGACAATGACAGCGTTATCGAAATAAAAGTGGTAGTGGTCACTATGTTTGAATTTAGTGCTGATGAAGGTGATAAGCCCGGTGAATTTCAACTATGGAAAGCGGGCCAGAAATTAAATACTTGCCTTGCTTTTGCGGTTTCACATCATGATATTTGCATCAATCCCGAAACAGGCATGATGGGCATAGTAACAGGCATGGGCACCGCCAAAGCAGCCCCCTTGACCAACGCCACTTGAAAACCTAAGGTTGAAAAGCGGTAACAATGGTTATGCCGGCATGCAGTCCGCTTTAGAATCGGCTTACTTAGTGGGCAGTAAAGTGGTTGATACTATTGTCGCTAATTGGCCTTTGTACAAAACAACAATGCCGTATGACGTTATTGATCCCATGGTTACTAATTAGACTAAGAAGGTTCCAAACACTAATTCCGCATCAAGCTCATTGAATAGAATAAGCGGTGAGGCTTTGAATTAAGTGCTAAAAACGGCACAACAGTTTATCACTGAACCTACCCGCTAAAAGGGGGGGTAAGTTTCAATACGAAAACCACGTTTAGCCAGACGCTCCTTCACTGTGCAGCATTGATTTGTTATGCACGTTTGAAGCGCGTAAAAATAACATGCGATGATTTAATCGTTTACAGAAAGACCTATAAACCTCACTAAATATCAAATAAATTATATATTTATCAGCAACTTAATTTTTTAACTAAACTACTGTCCAAGTGGTCAAGAAATTGGCATCCTTCCTGCAAATCGTTCAAAAAACAATCCCAAAAAATATATCAAAAACAAAAAAGCGCAACTGTGCGTTGCAGCAATATTTTTACTTCACTCTAGGAAGAGCATAATGAGCAAAAGAACATTTACATTAACACCACTGGCGATTGCAGTCGCTGTTTCTAACATCGCCACACTATCAGTAAATGCTCAAGAAATTGCAGCAGCGCAAAGCCCAGGCATTGGTGAAGACAGAGCCATAGAACAAATCATGGTAACCGCCGAAAAGCGCAGCGAAAGCCTACAGGATTTATCACAGGCAGTAACCGCACTTACCGCAAAAGACCTCGATAATAAATACATATCTTCTTTTGTCGACTTAAGTGCCATCGCCCCCGGCGTAACAGTCGCTAAAAATGAAGGCTTTAAAACCATTATTTCAATTCGCGGCGTAGGCAACGAAGCGAATCAAAACGCAACTGCGAATCCATCGGTTTCCTACCACATGGACGGAATTTATATTGCATCGCCCTATGCACTGCAAACTGATTTTATTGATATTGAGCGCATAGAAATTCTGCGCGGTCCTCAAGGTACCTTATTCGGGCAAAACTCCACCGGCGGTGCAATTAATATTATTAGTACGCAGCCCAACTTTGCAGAATTTGGCGGAAAAGCTGATATAAGCGTGGGCACCGACAATTTGCGAAAAGTACGCGGTACAGTTAATGTTCCCATTAGTGAAGACCTCGCCATGCGCACCTCCTTTAGCAGAGTAAAACAAGATGGATACACCCAAAACGTTTATAACGGTCCTAGTGTTAGCGACCCCAGTGAAACATTTATTGGCAAAGACATGGACAATATCGATAATTTATCTGTGCGCACCGATTGGTTATACAATGCCAGTGATACATTAAGTGTGCGATTTTTGGCCCAGCTTTTTACCGGTGAGTCTAATGGAGCTGGCATTAAGGGTATTGACGACCCAACCCCCGGCGCACGTAATTTGTCGCAAGACACAGATTCCTCTTATGAGTTAGATTCGCAAGTGTTTGGCTTAATAGCCGAATGGGACGCAGGTTTTGCGGTCATAAAATCGCTAAGCAGTTATCAAAAAGACGACATTACTGTTGTACGTGACAATGATCGCCACTCCTTTCTTACCAACCCCGAAATTCAAATTAGTGTGTTTAATCCGGAAATTAACATTCAAACCACTTACACACAGGAGCTTAACCTTATTTCCAACAAGCCACTGTTTGGCAAGTTAGACTGGATAGTTGGTGTATTTTATCTTGATACCGACATTGAAATAACTATTCGTGAAGAACTCGATGTGGGCCGCGACGGAGTGCTTGATGGCTATGCTCCAACGTTCCCAGAAGTATTTGGCGGCGATCGAGGTTTTATTTCCGACTCGAATCCACAGCGTGAATCATTGTCGTTTTACGGTCAAACAACCTATCCGATATCAAACGCAGCCCGCTTGATCACGGGGCTTCGATACACCAAAGACGAAGTAGAAAGTACAGTTTCCAACTTCTTCAGTCCTTTTCCATCTTTCATTAATCCAAAAACCGAAGACCTTACCGGCCGTATCGCCCTTGAATGGGATGTCAGTGAAGATATTATGACTTACGCTTCTTATACCCGCGGTTTAAAACCAGGGGGCAGCAATTTAACCTTTGCAGAGGGAGAAGATGCACTGGTTCGTGAGTCTTTCGAAGACGAAACTATCGACGCTTTTGAGCTTGGATACAAAGCAGACTTAATGAACAGTAGAATTCGAACCAATGTCGCTGCCTTTTATTACGACTATACAAACTTACAATTTCAGGCCTCTGACTTTAACGAGTTTGGCAGTGGTGTGGCGAATATCCCAGAGTCTGAAATATATGGGGTGGAGTTAGAACTAACCGCACTAATTGGAGATAAATTCAGCTTAGATATAAAACTAGCGGGTATAGAATCTAAAGTATCAGCAGATTATTTAGCTCTAGATAACCGGCTACTTATTGAAGACGTATTTCTTGCCGACGGTGTAACGCCCGCAAAAGAAGAAATACATGGCGCTAATAGAGACGTAGCTCGGTTCTTACAAAATCTAAATGGCAATGAGTTGGCCAAAACGCCCGGTATAACTGCGGATATCACGCTATCTTATGAAGATGAACTAGAAAACGGCGGGTATATTGCTGCTAGCCTGCAGTATACTTATCGTGGGGAGTTTGAACAGCGGGTGTTTAATAACACAGAAGTGGATACGGTAGATGCATACGATTTGATTAACTTTACTGTGTCTTATGATGAACCAGGAGATGTGTGGGGTGTTGATCTCATGGCTTATAACTTATTGGATGAAGACGGTGTTAACTCGGCTATGACCGATGTGTTTGGTGTTAATGAAACGGGGTTTCAGTATGTGGCTCCGCGGCAGGTTATGGCGAGGTTTAGGTATAGTTTTTAGAGGCTAGGTCGCGGTAGCGCAGTTGTAGCAAAATAGGTCGTATCGGTTACTGGAATCTGGCTAAGTGGTTGACAAGGAAGTACCACGGTTCCATTAAATCGTTAATAATGAAATGGAAAAGGCGAATGCCTCACAACCACCCTAAGACATGGGTAGTATATGGCAAGAGTAACGATGGAAATGTATGTGGCGCGTCGCTATTTCGTTTAATTATCACCACCAGGTAAACCAACGCTAGTTGTTCCGACCCCCTCTAGTAAATTCACCAACAAAGATCCAATCATTGTTACGTTTGCAGCACGGACATATGTCTTACCCTCTTTCCATAAAAACTGCCCTTGCGTGCCTACATCAACGGATAGATCTGGATAATCAGCATGAGCATTAGAAAGGCTGAATACGGAAATAAGCATAATCGATACAAGTATTAAAGGCGTCTTTAGCTTGCGGGTATAACTAAACATTTTGATTATAGGGCCTCTACATTAATCGGGGTACTAAACACACTGTTGCCAAGTGCATCGTAAGCTTCAACAACAACACGTCCGCCTAACTCACGTATAGTTGACGTAATAGATAACGACAAAGACGTGGTTGTCGGCCCATATATATTTCCATCGTTATCCCAAAACAGCACGCGGTAGCTGTGCGCATTAACATCGTTCCATGAAACAACAAAGTTATTGCCAGTGTTCTCGCCCGTTACGATGAGTGTGTCGGTGGCCGCAGGGTTTACCGTTATAGCAACCGTATCGGTGGTGGTTGCATTATCATCATCAGTGACCGTGAGTTGAAAGATTAATGTCAGGGCAGAAGCCGCTGTTGGC
>JBLHMY010000124.1:0-7236 GCA_047621065.1 Glaciecola sp.
TTATACTTCCTAAAAGATAATAAAGATAATTATGTAGCCGGAAATTTAGCGCAATGGCCCACCAACAACATCGAACTTATACGAAATGGCGTACTCGATATCCAAGTTACCCTAGGAAATGAGTATAGCTTCAAAGGTAATACTGGTGAGGCTGTAAAAGAGCGCGCCATGGCAATGGTTATTGAGTTTACTAATGGCGACAGCTTGCTAGTTGCAAGAAGCGTGCAAGATATAGAATTTGCCGTAGCACTTGCACGAGCATCATCTTGGGTAATGATAATAATTGTATTCGTAGTTGCTATTACCAGTTTGGGCGTGGCCTATTATGTAGTGAGTCGTATAAACAAAATTGCAGACACCGCCGATGATATTATTGCCACTGGCAATTTAAGCGATCGTTTATATGTTGAGTCACAGTGGGATGATTTAAGTAAACTTGCGTTGGTACTTAATCAACTGCTCGACAAAATTGAATCTTCTGTGCGCGCTATTACGTCGGTTTCAGACAACATAGCGCATGACTTGCGCACCCCATTAACGCGTTTAAAAAGCCATATAGAACACTTAAAAGACAGCAAAGAACGTGGACGATTAATTGATGAATGCGACAACCTCCTTGCTATTTTCAATTCACTTCTTCGCATCAGCGATATCGAAAATAGTAACAAAGTAGCAGGATTTTCAAATGTCTTGCTAGATGAGATTGTTAGTGATGCGGTGGACTTATATTTACCGCTAGTAGAAGCAAAAAATATTACGCTATCGTTTAAAGCCGAAGTTATTGCAGACTTCATTGGTGACAAAGATTTATTGTTTCAATCGTTTGCCAATATTTTGGACAATGCTATTAAATTCACCCCAGAAGATGGGCATATAAAAGTGAAACTAGAACAAAAAGGGTATCGTGTTTTATTTAGCGTGGACGACTCAGGAGTGGGTGTCAACAAAGCAAACATTGTTAAATTGACGCAGCGCTTTTATCGCGAAGACAGTAGCCGGTCCACGAGCGGAAACGGCCTTGGACTTTCGTTAGTTAGCGCGATTGTCACTTTACATGGTGGTAGAATATGGTTTGAACCCTCACAAATAGCAAATTCAAAAGGCCTGCGTTGTGTGTTTAATCTTGTTTCTGCATAAAAATGCTAACCTCAGCCATAACAATACCAAACTTTTTGATGTATGACCTATTCATCATGTTATTGCTGTCCATTGCAAAAAACCAGTCGTCAAAATTAACGCGATAAGTAGTTCCATCAACATCTAAATCCATTTCATAAGCGAAATTAAATGCATTGCCATAAGAAGTGCCCGTAGCATCACCCGCTATGTCGCCCGCACGCCCGGTATATGTACCGTTTTCATTTTTAGTTAGGGTCCAAATACGCTTAAGCGGGCCATCGCCCATGCTGTATTTAAAGGTTTCGTCTAAAATAAGTTTGTCATCTTGGATACTGCCGTCAATATTAACAATAAAACGTTGTACCACCTCCCCAGAACGGTTTTGCACAATACCCCAAGCCGTAACCTTGCCATTAAAAAAAGTTTCTAGGTCAAAACTAGGTTGCTGTGTTTTATAATTTTCGCCGTCTATCGATATTGAGCAAGCTGACAAAAGAAACACAGTAGACAACACCGCGCATATTTTATAAAAAAAACGTTTCATTTTTAACCTCATTATTTTACTAGTCCCAAAAGCTGCCGTCTCATTTCAGGTTGCGATGTCTCTTTAGACAACCAAATATTAAAAAACCATTTACTAAATTCTACATCGTGGACTTTGCCTAAATGCGCATCGTTGAGATAAAAGTGACTCACCTGCTGTTTGTCTACAACGCCGGTTATCATTTCTCCGTCTTTAACATTTGGGAAGATGTCCTGCATTTCTTGATACCATTTAGCCAATTTAACTTCGTCCTCCATGCCAAGTTTGCGCATTTCGTCTATTGAGCGACTAGCAATTTCTCTCCCCTCAAAATCTCGTAAGTATTTTAGCTCAAGAGCGAATGGTTGCTCCGCATCGAAGTTTCCCTGCGGTGCAATTAACACTGCATCATAAATATTGAAAAAGAATACCTTTAATCTCGCTTTGCCAACTATCTCGGGGGATTCAAAGTACGGTTGAAAATTTACCGCAGAAACTTGAGAACTTGCACTAAAACATACAACGCTGGCGATAAACACCACCGCAAAGCCCTTAGTAACTAGCTTAAAAAACATATATATTAGGTCCCAGTGTTAAGAATACTTATTATTTAAAACGTAAAGGGCTACGCTTTAGATTATTAAGTTTGTGTAATAAAGGTATAGCTCATCACTATACGTAGCGACAAGTATTTATACTAATTATCATTTACGCTTATAAGTAGCGTCGGTGGGGTCAAATTGTGATAAATGTCAGTCTCAAAATTCGCTTAACCACCATATATTAAAGAGAGAAAATGAATTTAAATATACAGTTACCATCGCCCATAACGCTATTAAACGATGTAATAAACGTCCCCGCGGTGCTTGGCGCTAACAGCATTGATAAAACGTTAACGCAACATAATATTTCAGTGCTGTGTAAGCGCGACGACTTGATCCATCCTGTTATTTCTGGCAACAAGTGGCGTAAAATTAGCGCCTCACTTGCTACTATTAAGCAACGCCAATATAAACATGTAGTCAGTTTTGGGGGCGGTTATTCTAATCATTTACACGCATTGGCTTATGCATGTGCGGTACTTAGCATCAAATTTACCGCGGTTATACGTGGTGACTACAGCAGCCAACTCACCCCTACGTTATTAGACATGCAGCAGTGGGGCACTCAATTACATTTTGTTTCCAAAATACAGTACAAGAAAAGAACCAATGTCGAATATTGTCGTGAACTGTTAAAACATTTACAGGCCGATTACTTAATACCTGAGGGCGGCTCCCACGCTGAGTGCATGAGTGGTGTTGGTACTATTTTGACAGAAATTGCGTTACAAGCACCTGATATTACCCACTTCATATTGCCCGTAGCGAGCGCCGGCACCCTGGCAGGTTTGTTAGCAAGTAAAGATTTGCCGCGGATAAAAGTAATTGGCATTGGCGTCTTAAAAGGTGAAGGCTATTTGGAAGGTTTAGTTGAAAATCTTCTTGCCAATATGGGAGTAACCCACATAAATAAGGAGTGGGAAATTTTGCATGAATTCCATCACGGTGGCTATGCAAAAACAAGTGAGGAATTAATGCACTTTGTAAATAGTATTAATCAATATCAAGGACCAAACACAAATGCTGAAGGACTAGCAATTGAACCTATTTATTCAGGCAAATGTTTTTATGCACTTAGCACCTTGCTAAACCGGGGTTATTTCCCTCTAAATAGCAAAATACTTATTCTGCATACTGGAGGACTGCAGGGTGCAAGGCTAAGGCAACTAACTGGTAAATTATAAAATGGTAAATCAAATCAGAGCATACAATTTATACGCCAGGCGAAAATACCTAACAAGCACGATGCTGTAAAAAGTATCGAAAAAAAAGAAAAATGAACTTTTATTATGACGCTACCGTTAAATATTATTAATGTTACTAACTTGGCAACACAATGCACTCGCACCTTATTTTACAACAACATCTGCCATATGCGCACATGATAAGTAATGCTTTAGATTTTTGCGAGTCTATGTTGGCGCGTTCTGATACATTGTATCCATTCGCCTTAGTCACTGACAATAGCAGCAACAGCGACATTAGCTGTATATTTATTCCTCATAAAGACCAGCGCGTACAACCACATATGATTGAATCGCTTCAAAAACAAATTGAAACACATAAAGTATTAGGTTCGGAGTCGGCTAGTGTTCTTGTTTACGCTGCCGAAATTACACACCCAAACTCTACCGAATCGAACGCTTTAGTTTTCACTATTACCGATTCGCAAGGCCAAAATACCGTTTCTATATATCCCTATAAACATGTTCAAAACGGCATTACCATTAGCCAACCCTGCACCTGTAACTTTTCAGACTAAATCGATACTTGTCACAAGGTCCGTCACATCGTATGATCTTAACCAAGAAGCGATTGGAATACTAATCGACCAAAACTCATTCACTACAAATATAAAACTGTTTTTCCTAAGGAACTCTAGTATGTCAAAAGTGTTAATTATTGGCGCAGGCGGTGTTGCTGCTGTCACTATTAAAAAGTGTTCACGTTTACCGCAGTTATTTGATGAAATTTATTTAGCTAGCAGAACAGTGTCAAAATGCGAAAGCTTACAGCAAGAAGTGGGAATTGACCGCGTTAAGGCTGTATTTACTGTAGATGCAGACAATGCCGACGAAGTAGCGGCACTCATCAAGCAAGTTAAGCCAGACTTAGTGGTTAATTTGGCTTTGCCTTATCAAGACTTACCCATTATGGATGCCTGCTTAGCAACCCACACTGATTACTTAGATACCGCAAATTATGAGCCAAAAGATGTTGCCAAGTTCGAATACTCATGGCAGTGGGCGTATCAAGAACGATTTAAAGAAGCGGGTATTATGGCCCTGCTTGGCAGTGGGTTTGATCCTGGTGTGACAAATGTATTCACCGCATACGCCGCAAAGCACTACTTTGACGAAATACATTACCTTGACATTGTTGATTGTAACGGTGGCGACCATGGCCAAGCATTTGCGACTAACTTTAATCCTGAGATTAATATTCGTGAAATCACACAAGCGGGTCGTTATTTTGAAAACGGCGAATGGAAAGAAACTCCGCCATTAAGTGTGCGTAAAGATTTAGATTATCAAAACATCGGTGTGCGTGCCTCTTATTTAATGTTCCATGAAGAACTAGAGTCTATTGTTAAGCACTATCCTAGCTTAAAACGCGCACGATTTTGGATGACTTTTGGCGACGCTTATTTAAATCATCTAAAAGTATTAGAAGGCATTGGCATGACAAGCATCGCGCCAATAGACTTTCAGGGCCAACAAATTATTCCATTAGAATTTCTAAAAGCCGTATTACCTAATCCCGGTTCATTAGCCCAAGGCTATACAGGCCAAACCTGTATAGGCACTTACATAACCGGCATAAAAGACGGCCAAGAAAAAACAATATTTATCTATAATAATTGCAGTCATGCAGCCTGTTTTGAAGAAGTGGGCGCCCAAGCCGTATCTTATACAACGGGTGTCCCTGCCATGATTGGTGCAGCGCTGATGTTAAACAAAACATGGCACAAACCGGGCGTTTGGAACATGGAACAATTTGATCCAGACCCCTTTATGGATATGCTCAAAGAACATGGTTTACCTTGGCATGTAATGGAATGCGAGAGTCCATTTAAATGAACACATTACTTGCAAACCAGCATATACCCAGCCCTTGTTATGTGTGTGAAGAAGACAAACTGCGAGCTAATTTAGCCATTATGCAAGATGTGCAAACTCGCGCTGGTGTTGCCATAATACTTGCGTTGAAAGGGTTTTCCATGTGGTCTACCTTTGATATTGTGCGCGAGTATCTGCAGGGCGCTACCGCCAGCTCGGTGTGGGAAGCTAAACTTGCCAAATATGAAATGGGTAAAGAGGTACACGCGTATTCTCCGGCATATAAACAACAAGATATAGATGAACTAATTAACTTATGTGATCATATCTCATTTAACAGTCTTAACCAGTGGCAACAATTTAAAACACAAATACTTGCATCAAAGGTATCGCCAGGTCTGCGCGTTAATCCTGAGAATCAAGAAACAGACATTCCATTATACGACCCTTGTGCACCGGGTTCGCGTTTAGGCATATTAGCGGCACAGCTAAAAGGCGCAGATATTACGGGTATTGAAGGATTTCATGTTCACAATTTGTGTGAGAACGATTCTTTTTCTGCTCTGCGCACGCTGCAAGCTATTGAAGACAAGTTTGGAGAATACTTACCCAAGTTGAAATGGCTTAACTTAGGCGGTGGACACCTAATGACCAGCGCCAGTTATGACCGTGAGCATTTAATAAGCACGCTTACGGCGTTTAAAGCAAAGCACCCAAACCTTCATATCATTTTAGAGCCTGGGTCGGCTGTGGCTTGGCAGGCGGGTTCTTTAATAGCTGAGGTAGTCGACATAGTCGAGAATGAACAACTCATTGCCATATTAGATATTTCCGCTACAGGTCATATGCCAGATGTACTTGAAATGCCATATCGTCCGGCGGTACGTGGTTCAGGATTAGCCTATGAAAAAAAATACACCTATAAACTAGGCGGTAACTCTTGCTTAGCGGGAGATATTATTGATTACTACAGCTTTGATAAACCGTTAAAAGCAGGCGACCGAATCATCTTTGAAGACATGCTTCATTACACAATGGTAAAAACAAGCTTTTTCAATGGTGTTGAACACCCTGCCATCGGCATAATCCAAAGTAGCGGCAAGTTCACGCTTGTTAAAACATTCACTTATGATGATTTCAGAAATAGACTCTCTTAACCAATACAATCGTCACCACAGCCGGTAACATGAAGTCTTATGCCCTTACATAAAATAGCGCAGTTTCCCTGCGCGGTTATCTAACGTCGAATATTTGTGGGCTTCCAAACTAAATATAGCGAACGTAAATAAGAGTATTCGCTATTTCAAACTGCGTTAAATAAAAGAGCTATAAAATTAGCATAGAAACTTCCACCGGTATTTTATTGTCTGGTCATTTTGCTGCAGCTGTCAAATATTGGCAAAGACACAATAACTGCCTAAAATTAGCCTTTTTCATTCATTATACTATGCACACTAATGTGTATTTCACATCTTCTACATTAAGCAAATATAGCTTTGGCGGTATCTCTGAGTTGAATAAACGCTGGCGTTTGCAATTCAGCTATATCAACAAACAAGCCACGTTCTTGAGCTGCTGCTAATACATTTTCAGCATCATCGATATTATTCGTTAGCGCCGCACCCACGCGCACAAAATCGATATAACTGACCGCTGGCGTTGTAAAATCTAAGTTACGCCAATGCTCTGCTACTTCAATAAATATTTCATTAAACTGCCATTCACGCATAATGCTGCCACCAATGCGTCCTGACAACTTCTCAATCGCCACATCTAAAAAGGCTGGGTTGGCAAATACGCCATTATGGCGCTCGGCTTCGGTTAAAACAGGTAACGCGCCAATATCAGCAACTAAACCTGATAGGGTCATAGTATCAAAACTAAGCGGATTGCCTTTGTGATTGTTTTTATAATGCGTCATAGCCGCCATTGC
>JBLHMY010000125.1:0-7229 GCA_047621065.1 Glaciecola sp.
GAGCGAGCTGATGATGTTATTTTGCTGGGGAAAACATTTCTAAATATTTACGTAGACGAGTACAAGTCAAAAGTAAAAGGCTTTAGTGAATCGGCTATTAATGCCATGTTAAATCATAGGTGGCCAGGTAACATCCGAGAACTACAAAATAAGCTCAAGTCGGCTGTTGTGTTGGCTGAAGGCAATTACATTGAGGCCGACGACATGTCTCTTTTTAATACCGAAGCGCAAACCGATGAGCCTGTTTTTAATTTACGTGAAGTACGTGAAAATGCTGAAAGTAAGGCTATTCGAAAAGCGTATTATAAAGCCGAGCAAAACATGTCAAAAGCCGCCGAATTACTTGGGGTAACAAGGCCCACGCTATATTCGCTAATAGATAAATATCATTTAGACGATTTAAAGGCGAGTAGTTAATCGCCAGTTCCCATTGAAAAGAGTATGGTAAGGCCTAACTACTGAGTGTGTTACCTAACAGATAAGGAAAAATAATGACGCATCCCGCAGAAGCAACGAATATGGAAGGCAAATCAATTCCACAAACAACTTGGCCAACTCGCGTTGGTGATGAATGGAAAAACCTCACAAGCGATGAGCTATTTTTAAATAAAAAAGTGGTAGTGTTTTCATTACCTGGTGCGTTTACACCAACCTGCTCGTCTACCCATTTACCGCGATATAACCAGCTTGCCGGTGTATTTAAAAAACACGGCGTGGACGATGTCTGTTGTGTTTCGGTAAACGATACTTTCGTAATGAATGCTTGGCTGGCTGATCAAGAAGCGGCTAACATTACCGTTGTTCCTGATGGCAATGGTTTATTTACCGATGGTATGGGCATGCTGGTTGATAAAGCCGACATAGGTTTTGGTAAGCGAAGCTGGCGTTATTCTATGTTAGTAAATAATGGCATAGTTGAAAAAATGTTTATTGAGCCAAATAAACCCGGTGATCCGTTTGAAGTATCTGACGCCGACACCATGCTTAACTATTTGGCTCCGGGAGAAGGTGCGCCCCAAGCCGTTTCTTTATTTACTAAACCCGGGTGTCCATTTTGTTTAAAAGCAAAGAAATTGTTAACGGAACATGGCTACGAATATGAAGAGATTGTTTTAGGAAAAGATACTACTTTAGCCTCTTTAAAGGCTATGAGCGGACGCGATACTGCACCTCAAATTTTTATTGGTGGTAGGCATATAGGTGGTAGCGATGACCTTGCAGCGTTCCTTGCAAGCACATAAGCACAATATTAGGTAAACGCTTTAATTAATTAATGTGCAACGCTAACAAGCTAATATTAAAGAGCCGATGTAGGCTCTTTTTTTCCATCTTTCATTAACATAACCTAAGGTGTGATTACATGTTGAGATTATTTTATTGGCAAAATGCCTTTAATAGCTATAAAACGCGCCGCTTGTGTTTATTGACTTGCTTAATATTAGGGTTTCAGACTATCGCTTGGGCCCAAGATTCTGCTGATAAAATGCAAATTTTGTTTAATAAGGCACAAAGCTTTTCTAATATTTATGAGCAAGAATTAGGCCCAGTAAAACCATGTGATGAGCCCTTTACGAATGGCGTAAAGGCGTGTTTCAATACGCTTAAAAACGATGGCAATGCGCCGTATATTTTATTGCCTCGATTATCTGCCAATATGGCAAGCCCTAAGGGTGTGATTGTGTTATTTCATGGCTTAAGCGACTCGCCTTATTTTATCAGCTCAATAGGTGAGTTTTTACGCATCAAAGGATACGTGGTGGTTGCACCGCTTACGCCCGGGCATGGCAAGAACGATGCCGATGCCGATATGCAAGACAGCCAATTAAAAACGCGTTGGTACACGCATACCAATAGTGTAATGGAGTTTGCCCGTGATATGGCAAGTATCGCAAATTTGCCTGTTGTGGTGGGTGGATTTTCTACAGGGGGCGCGTTTGCGACCTACTACACCATTAATAATCCTGACAACGTTGAAGCGCTCATACTGTTCTCTGGTGCACTACAGCTATCGGGTTCTGCTGAGTCTATGGCAAATATTTGGGGCATGAAGACATTAGCTAAGTGGTTAGACGGTAAATATGAAACCCAAGGCGCGAACCCATACAAATATCCTTCAGTGGCCAGTTATGCGGGTCTTGTACTTATGGATATTATACACGATATCCGCGATATTGTTGACGCTAAGCAATTGCGAAAACCTATTTTTGCGGCGCATTCAATGGCCGATAACGTGACCCTATTTGAAGGGGTTGAAAACCTTACGAAGCAGGTAGCAGGTGAGCACACTATTTTTAAAATTGATGAGTCTTATGATTTGTGTCATGCCGATGTACCTATGAGTTCAGTACAAATTGTTAATTTGCAATTTGATAAGTCTAAAATAAATGAAAGTGAAAAATGCTCAGTGCCGCAGGCAAACCCGTTGCATACTAAAATGCTGATGATGCTAGAGCTTTTCTTGACCGATAAATTAGCCAATAGTGCCAACTAGTTTTACGATTAGCCGGTAAAAAAAAGAAGCCTTAAATCAATTTTAGGCTTCTTTTATATGTAGCTTGTGATTTATTTATACTGAATTTGTTTTAGCCAATTTGCTTTGTGCGGCAACGGTTTCTACTGCTAACCAGACTCGCAGTAGGTTTTCATTTAAGATTTTTTGTATGTCAGTTTCGCTATAACCTCTGCCTAACAATCCTTTTATTAGATTGGGAAAAGTAGAAACATCTTTTAGTCCTTCTGGCAGTGAGTCGCCAACACCGTCGTAGTCTGAACCTATACCAACATGCTCAATACCCACTAATTTGACCACATGGTCAATATGGTCAAGCACAGTGTCTAAATTGGCAAACGGATAAGGATTATTGCTTGTATAAGCATCGTTAAAAGACGTAACTTGTTCGCTGTCTTGGCCAAAAGTATCTATTAAGGCTTGACGCTGCTTAGCCATATTGTCGCGCCATAATCGCGCAGTTGGACTAACAAAACCAGACCCAAAGTTGATCATAATAACGCCACCATTACCGGCTAAAGACTCAATCATATCGTCGGTCATGTTGCGTTCAAAACCGGGTGTAAAACGTCGTAATGATGAATGTGAGGCAATTACTGGTGCTTGGCTAATTTCAATAGTTTGATAAAAAGCGGCGTCTGATACATGAGAAATATCTACCATAATACCTAGCTTGTTCATTTCACCCACCATTTCTTTACCAAATGGACTGAGTCCCTTCCATTTCCTGCGTAAATCATACGATGAATCACTTATGTGATTTGATTGTGAATGAGCAAGGGTGATGTAACGAATACCGCGTTCATAAAAATGCTTGAGGATATCTAAGCTTCCTTGCACCGGTGAGCCGTTTTCCATGCCCATTGGCAGAGATATTTTGTTCTCTATGAAATTGCGTTTTACATCAGCCACGCTGTAAGCCATAGCAAATTTATTGGGTGCTCGCCCAACAATAGCCTCTACAGAATCAATTAATCGGTTGGCAAGGGTAGTAGAGGCATCGCTATTATCTAAACTAGCAGGCACATAAATTGACATAAAGGGAGCATCGAGTCCGCCTGCTAAGGCTCTTGGATAGTCAAAGTCACCCTTGGCGGTGGCTTTTGTTACATCTACCCAGCCCGATTCAACTCGGTATGGAACATCAATATGACCATCTACTATAATATTGGACTGGGCAATGCGGTTAGCTTGTTGGTCAATAGATTCAGGCTTATCAGGGGTATTGTTGCAGCCCAAAAGTGCTGTGCATAATACGGCCAAGCTGGTTATTTTGAAGTTCGGGATCATGTATTTTCCTTTTATTCACACGTTTTCTCCACGGCATCAGTTGTGTATGCTTGTGGTCGTGCGTTTTGTAATTTGTTGTTAGCAATGTATTTTTTGGTAATCATAAGCATTAATCAAGACCTACTATACGCCGCTGCCACCATTTTCCCAAAAAAATATAGCAATTTGTAGAAAATAATTTTCGGGTAATTAAAAAAGGAATATGAATATCAGTTACCTATAATAAATCATTGTTAAAAATTGGTTAAGAGGTGACTTTTATGACTGTTTGTACCATACTACGTGGCCATTTCAGGCTTAAAATAAAATTTTTAAAACAGAGAAACTTACATGGCTACTAATTACGTTCCGCTTGATAAAGACAAGCACAGTGCACTTAAAGTTATACCACGAGTCAACTTTGACTTAGTCGGCAAAACCCATCTGGCCGCTACTACCATTCGTGAATTTGCGCAACTTGCTGGTTGCATGCCTTTAGTGTTTATTGAAGATCCTAAATCTAAAAATGTGCATGCTGTTGCTATGTTAGGTCTAGAGCAAGGGCAAAACTTGTTTTATGCTGAAGAGCGCTGGCAGGTGCCGCATGTTCCAATGAACATACAACGTTATCCGTTTGATATTCGCCCCGATGGCGACCGCCTTGGTCTATATATTGATGAGAACAGTGAAATGTTGTCTGAAGAAGGCCAGCCATTGTTTACCGAAGACGGCGAAGTTAGCGATTTCTTGAAAAATCGTCAGCAGTTTTTGACTGAGCTCGCTAATAGTGAAGTGCAAAATCAGCGCTTTATAAAGCAAATACACGAACTAGAGTTACTTGAAGAAATACAAATTCGTATTTCATATACCAGTGGTCAAGTTCGCAATGTAACCGGCATTTTGTCGATTAACGAGAAAAAGCTTATCGCACTAGAAGACGACAAAGTGCTAGCTTTACATAAAGCGGGCTTTTTAGGCGCCGCTTATTCTACTATGTTGTCGTTAGGTCAGTTAAATCGTTTGGTAGAGCTATCAAATAAAACAGATAACCCAATCCAATCAGTTCAAATAACGCCTGTTACCCCTGAAACAGCCGCCAAAGCTGCTGAAGAGCAACAACCTACTACTTAGTGGCAATACAGCCCTGAGCTTAGCGTAAAAGACCGTTTAGACGGTCTTTTTTGTGTCTGTTATGGCCAGCCTTTTTGTTTTACTATTTGGTTTGCATGCGCCTTGTTAGTTTTATTTAACGTGGTAATTAGCCCTTTCTAATTGTATATAGGCTTTGTACCTTCAAACACAAGCAATATATAAACATTCACTGTACTCATTAAAATAAGATGAATAATGTCATTTTATTTCTTTTACTCTCTTTAAATAATAATTTATTCCGTAAGCACCTGATATCTATAACTCTTTATTAAAAGCCTGCTTTTTGCCTGAATTGTGAACGTATTCAAGCACCTCGATATTCGCAATAAAGTGTAAAAAAACTTGACAGGTGGCGTAATAAGTCCATAAACTGTCAAATAGTGGGAGAGAGTGGTAAAAAAGGGTTTATTAATACTTTTTTCTTTTATCAACAGTAGCAGCCAGATTAATAATAAAAATAATATGAGCTACTAACAAACTAAAAAGGCTAGGGGTAATGTTCCGCGGCGCTAACGCAATCAATCTTGACACAAAAGGTCGTTTGACGGTTCCCACAAGATACCGTCAATCACTTATGGATGATTGCCAGGGACAGCTGGTCTGCACTGTTGATAATCGACAATCTTGTTTACTGCTTTACCCACTTCCCGAGTGGGATATTATTGAAGAAAAAATAAGCAAATTTTCGACCATGAATCCTGATGAAAGACGCATTCAGCGCTTACTAATTGGTTATGCTACCGATGTGGAAATGGACAAAAGTGGTCGCGTACTCATTGCACCTACCTTACGCCAATACGCCAATTTAGAAAAAGAAATCATGTTAGTGGGTCAGCGCAACCGAATTGAAATTTGGTCGCAAGATGCTTGGTTCGATCAAGTCGAAGAAGACCTGAAAATAGAAAAGACAGGCGATTACGAACAAACCGAAAGGCTGCAGGACTTCTCACTATGACAGAGGCATTAGCACATAGGCCAGTGTTGCTAGATGAGTCTGTTGAGGCACTCAACATCAAACCCGACGGCGTCTACATAGATGCAACCTTCGGTCGTGGTGGGCACAGCAGAGCCATTTTGAGCCATTTAGGTGAAAACGGGCAATTAATAGCTTTAGACCGCGACGCTGAAGCCATACAAGCAGCGTCGAGCCTTTCCGGTGATCCCAGATTTAGTATTCACCACTGCGCATTTGCCAACATCAAAGCAGTAGTAAATGACCTCGATCTAAACGGCAGGGTCGATGGCATATTAATGGATATTGGCGTGTCCTCTCCGCAGCTTGACGATGCCCAGCGCGGCTTTAGTTTCCAAAAAGATGGTCCGCTTGATATGCGCATGGATACCGGCTCGGGTTTAAGCGCTGCGCAATGGTTAAATACTGCTAGCTTGGAAGAGATAGCCAAAGTAATAAAACAATACGGCGAAGAGAAATTTGGAACGCGCATTGCTCATGGAGTGATAGAACAACGCGTAATAAAGCCATTAGAAACAACCGCCGAGTTCGCGGCCTTAATCGACAAAGCCGTACCGGTTAAAGATAAATTCAAACACCCCGCCACGCGTACCTTTCAAGGCGTGCGTATTTTCATTAATGGTGAACTTAAACAGCTCGAATTAGGCCTAAGCGAATCGGTTGACGTGTTGTGTCAAGGCGGACGTTTAGCGGTTATCAGCTTTCATTCTCTAGAAGATCGAATGGTGAAGCGCTTTATAAAACGCCAAAGCCAAGGTCCTAAATACCCTTCTAAACTGCCTCTCACTCAGCAAATGCTTGATTTGGGGAAAGTTTTAAAGCCAATTGGTAAAGCTACAAAACCCAGCGCCCAAGAGGTTCAGGAAAATATAAGGTCAAGAAGCTCGGTCTTAAGAGTGGCGATGAAATTATGAGTAAGCCCACCACAAGTTTCAATTTATTGTTAATTATTATGTCGGACTTGAGCCGACATTTTTTTCTTTTGGCTTTATTTTTTTCTATGGTTGGTTCGGCGGTAGCGGTAATTATTAGTACCCACGAAAATAGGCAGTTGGTAATTGCACAAGAGCAATTAGTTAAACAAAAAGACGCGCTGGATATTGAATGGCGCCATCTCATTATAGAACAAAGCTCGCTTACCGAACATAATCGCATTGAGCGGGCCATGGCTGAGAAGTTAGGTATGAAAAGACCTACCCGCGAAGACGAAGTCTTGCTGAGGGTGAAGTAATGACCGTTACGGCAAGTATTCAAAAACCGCGCAAACGGGCTACTACAAAAAGTATGCAAGGACGCCAAGCAAAACGCAAAATTGCACCAACAATG
>JBLHMY010000126.1:0-7224 GCA_047621065.1 Glaciecola sp.
GGAGTTTATTATGAACGTACTACAAAATATTGCTTACACAGCAAAAGCATCTGCAACTGGCGGCCGCGAAGG
Source organism: Glaciecola sp. (assembly GCA_047621065.1). Lineage (GTDB taxonomy): Bacteria > Pseudomonadota > Gammaproteobacteria > Enterobacterales > Alteromonadaceae > Glaciecola. The sequence continues at coordinate 73 of JBLHMY010000126.1, forward strand.
CATAGCAAAGTCGGACGATGGTCGTTTAAACCTTTTACTATCAACGCCCAAAGGCTTAGGTGGAGATGATGGTCAAGGCACAAATCCAGAGCAACTATTTGCTGCAGGCTATGCTGCTTGTTTTATTGGCGCACTTAAATTTGTTGCTGGTCAAGAAAAGCGCAGCTTACCAAGCGACACTCAGATTAATTCAGAAGTGTCTATTGGTGCTATTGACGGTGGTTTCGGTATTGCCGTTACGCTAACTGTATCATTAGGTGATATGGATAAAACTGAAGCGCAAACGATGGTCGAAAAAGCGCATCTAGTATGTCCCTACTCAAATGCGACTCGTGGGAACATTAATGTGACACTTTCAGTCATTTAACTTTTTATACAGCTTGATAAAAAAGCACGCATTTTTAACATAAATGGCGTGCTTTTTTGATGTTGCGGTAAATCGCACGGTTCGAAAATTATGCATCTATTTTATTCTATCTCTTAATTCATCCTTATAATGCAAATACAAAATAGCTGTCATAGCTATGTTTATGACCCATATAAAGTTTTGCTTAAGGCTAATTATTGCGGAACAACAAACAAGCCTTGCAAATGTTTGTAGTCTAAACCTAATCCTTTTTAATCTTTATTATGTCTTTATTCCTAGCTAATCGCATTCACAAGGTATGCGGCAGACACTTGCCTGTAGGCGCGACAATAACGTTTCCACTTTGTGGACAAACATAATTTCAAGTGCGCCAATCATCTTCCTAACAAAATTCTTTATCCCTTTGTTTTAAACAAATTTTACTCTTTGCCGATACCAGAGGGAAGACATGTTTTTGTGTACTTCAAAATTGGCAAAGTAATTGCTTAGTTATCACATAATAATCCCATTTTTGCTGGCATGGCGTGAATTGGGTGATTGTGATTGGACAAAAAAGCATGGGTTTTAGAAAGATAGGCAAATCAATTAACCACTAATTTGACGCGAATGCCTCGCGTTCGAACGATATTTTGGAATAATTAAACACTATGCGAATAGGTTGGAAGCAATTTATTAAACAAAAACTGCGTAAATCGTCTGTATATCATGCGGTGGGCATTGCCTTTACCGCCGATCAGGTTTTGCTTTGTGCTTTGCGTAAAAAAGACGGCCAATATACATGGGCGCTCGACGCGAGTTTTTCCCATAAGAGTTGGCAGGAGAGTTTGCCTGCTTATGTAAAAAAAGAAGGTTTGGCAGGTGCACCTTGTTTCTTTGCCCTGTCCTCGCATTGGTATCGCATTCTTCAGGTAGACAAGCCAAACGTAAAAGACGAAGAGTTATTTGATGCGCTGCAGTGGCCTATTAAGGAAATGTCGGGGTCTGAAAAAGAAATTGTATATGACTATTCAGACATGCCTGTGCAAGTGTCTGGTCAAAACAAAGTAATGGCAGTAGCCGTGGCTAAAGATCAAGTAGAAAAACTCACGAAGATTATTTATTTGGCCGACCTTGACCTAAAGTCAATAGTTGTTGAGGAACTCGCGACCACGCATTTGGTGCCTGCTTCAAACGAACCTGTTATTACCCTGGTGCAGGAGCAGGGTGAGATAGTGGTATTAAATATTATCAAAAACAACCAACTTTATTTTACTCGGCGCTTAAAAGGTTTTGAAAACATAGGCGAATTTAGCAAAGTTGAGCTCGACATGGGTATCACTGAATCTATATGTGTACAAATTCAGCGTTCGATGGACTTCTTTGAAAGTCAACTTAGACAAGCGCCCATTAAACGCATATTGCTTAAAATCGATTCTGTGCACACCCGTTTTTTATCCACTCGTATAGCCGAATCTATGGGTGTGGTTTGCGAAGCCTTTGAGCCCGATATTACATGCGCTGAGGGTTTCAACTTTAAGATGGCAAGCTTTAGTTGTTTAGGCGCAGCTTACCAGGGCGCTTTGACGATAATAGATTCAGCTGAGATTGCCAAAATAAGCAGTAAGCATGACAAAGGTAAAAAGTTTAGTGCGACTGAGGAGGCCGCTCATGAAGTCGCAAATTAATTTATTACACAACGAATTTACTCCTAAATTTGAATGGATATGTGCACATCACTTTGTTGGCGTAATAGTAGCCATCATCTTATTTTGTTCAGGTGCTTACGGCATATCTGCTTATTATCATCAGCAAAAAGCAGAACAAGTAGCCGCCATCAAGCTAAAAATAAAGCAGCAGCAACAAAGTGTAGAAGCACTGACACAAGCGCTTACCAACAAAGTAGTAGACCCGTCGCTGCAAAGTAAATTAGTAAGTTTTACTGAACAAACCCGTGCCCATGGTTTGTTACTTAATCACATCCGAAATTTATCAGCCCTGAGGCAGCGTTCGTTTTCCGTTTTATTTGATTCTTTGGCGCAATCTAGTTCCTCAGAACTGTGGTTGACCCATTTCTTAGTTACCCCTGACGAACTCAATATTGAAGGCCAAATAGCAAAGCCCAGAGCATTACCAGTCTGGATAAGCGAGCTTAGTAAGACAGACTTTTTTAAAGGCCAAAAATTTAATCTTGCCAGTGTAGAGCGTGAAGATATGGGGCTTGTATTTAAGCTCAATAGCGTCAACAAAGGGCAAGATAGTACACTTGCAAAAGCTGAGGTGGGTAATGAAAGATAAGCATCTAGCTAAACAGTCGTTATTAAATAAAGGAATAGTTGCTTTTGATGGTTTAAAAAAGCATGAGCAAAACCTACTGTTTTTTGTCATTCCATTGACGATTATAGCGGTGTTCTTTTTATTGTTAATAGAGCCGGAAATTAAGATATCGCAGGGTTTAACAAAAAGTGTTTCCACACTAGAAAAGCAACTTGTTTTGAGTCGTCAAAGCAACGATGAATTACTTAAACAAAGCCAAATAGACCCGAATGCGACAGTTACCCAACAAATAGCAGGTTTACAAAAAAAACTGGCGCTACTCAATTCAGAATTTGAGGGCGAACTGAACCAATTAGTGTCACCACAGGCTATGCCTGTTTTGCTACAGCAGTTGTTTGAGCGGGCCGGCAGCTTGTCACTCATTAATATGAAGTCGGTGGCGCCGCAGGTGCTTATGACCAATAGCACGAATTCGAAGCGCTTGGATGAGAAACCGTCGGCCTCATCTGCGCAACAAACAATATTTAGGCACGGTATAGAAATTACGTTTGAAGGTAGCTTTTTCGCAACCCGAGAATTTTTATCCCAGGCCGAGGGACTTGGTTGGAAATTATATTGGCAAGATCTTTCTTATGTCGTGGGCGAGCATCCTAACGCGGTGACCAAAATGACATTATTCACACTCAGTACGAGCGAGGCATTCATAGGTGTTAATTAATAAGCTACAACTCAGCGTCAAGCAACAATTATGCAGTCGTCATACTCTTATGGCATTGGCTAGCTGTGTTTTGTTGTCTATTTGCGGCCTGCTGTCTAAGCCTGTCTCTGCATTTCAACAAGAGGCTAAGGTACTTGAGTCAAAGCCATCAGACTTTATGCATTTAAAGAACGACCCTACGCGTCCTCCCAGTGTGATGGTTCAGCAACTGGCTCCAGAATTGATGGCGGATCCCCAATACGAGCTAACGGCTATATTTTTGCGCAATAATCAACAATACGCCGTGGTAAATGGCAATGTGGTCAAAACCGGAGACCCAATTGCAGATATGGTTGTCAGCGGAATTTCAGGAACTAAGCTAACAATGTCTTATGCTAAATCATCACGAGATGCTAGAAAAGACCTGGTTGTGCTTGAGTTAAGCGGCGCGGTGAGTGTTAAAACACAGGTGACAAAATGAAGTTAACTACTATACCGTCAAAAAATAAACAGTATTCATTGGTAGCAATAGCGCTTTGTGGTGCGCTTTTTAGCTGTGCTTCTCCCGAGAAAAGTCATGTAGAAGATTTCTTGGCGAACGAAATAGCCAAGCAGCAAGCTCAAATCATTAGCAGTGATTTGACCGAGTTGCCCGATTCTGTCACCAATGTGCTTTTAGCTAGTGCGCCAAATGGTCAACAAAATTCCATGTTAGAGGCTGAAAAATACGACATTAACGCTAGCGGTGTTGATGTGGTGAGTTTTTTTGCTGGGTTAGTAAAAGACACGCCTTTTTCAGTAGCCATTCATCCAGAAGTGAGCGGCACTATTAGCCTCGACTTAAAACAAGTCACGCTTGATCAAGTATTTTCCCTAATCACCGACATTTATGGTTATCACATTCAAAAAAGCGACACTATTTATAGAGTGTTTCCAGCAGGCATGCGCACCGAAACATTTACCGTTAACTATTTAATGATGCAGCGCGATGGCTCTACTCAAACCAGTATTATTTCTGGCGGCGTAGCCCAAGGCGGTGGAAGCAACAGTGGCAATAGTCAATCACAACAAAATAACCTTAGCGGAGGCGGCTCGGGGGGCGGTTTAGGCAGAAGTGGCGGCAGTGGCCTTAGTGGTGGTAATGGCACCACTATTAGCACCCGTATTCAAACAAATTACTGGGAAAACCTTGAAACCAGCTTAATGACAATGCTTGGCAACCAAGAAGGACGTTCGGTGCTGGTGTCACCCCAAGCTGGACTTGTAGCGGTGAGAGCATTACCTGAAGAGCTGAAAATAATTCGCCATTTCTTGAAGACATCTGAAGCCAACCTCACGCGCCAAGTGGTTATTGAAGCGCGTATTCTTGAAGTCACCTTAAACGATGAGTTTCAACAAGGTATTAATTGGAATCAAATAGCATCTAGTGTTGGCAGCACCGACTTTACGTTCGGCAGCACCGCTGGCGTATTAGGCAATAGTTTGTCTTCGGCACTTGGCGGAATTGCAAGCTTAACGTTTTCCAGCGAGGACTTTTCAGGTGTACTTAACTTGTTGTCTACGCAGGGTAACGTGCAAGTGCTGTCTAGTCCTCGCGTAACGGCCATTAATAATCAAAAAGCAGTGATTAAAGTCGGCGAAGATGAATATTTCGTTACTGATATATCGAGCCAAAATACGATTACCTCGACCACAACATCGGTTGTGCCTGATATTGAATTAACGCCTTTCTTTTCTGGTATAGCGCTTGACGTTACGCCGCAAATTAATGAAAACGGCAGTATTTTAATGCACATCCACCCTTCGGTTATTGAAACCGAAGAACAAGAAAAAATAGTTACTCTTAATCAAGAGCAAATAGTGTTGCCGCTAGCACAAAGCACTATTCGTGAGTCAGACACCGTTATTCGTGCGAACTCGGGTGAAATTGTAGTGATTGGCGGACTAATGCAATCTATTAAAATCAACGAAGTGTCGAAAACGCCAATATTAGGGAATATCCCGTATTTTGGAAAATTATTCACCAACGTCCGCGAAAAAGAAACAAAAAGAGAGCTGATAATTTTGTTGAAGCCAACGGTCGTTGGCTCTAACACCTGGGCAGAGCAACTCGAAAACAGTCGTTCTCAAATGGCCGATTGGTTATACGTGGAGTAAAGCATGTACTTGTATCACTTTGGTATCAGAGAATTACCTTTTACCTTAACACCTAACACGCAGTTCTTCTTTGGCTTACCTAGCCATAATGAAGCTTTGTCGGTGTTAAATACTGCACTTCTTTCTGGTGAAGGCTTTATTAAAGTAACGGGAGAAGTAGGAACCGGCAAAACCTTAGTGTGCCGTAAGTTGCTCAACGAGATGGCAAAGGGATTTGTGGCGGCTTATATTCCAAATCCTTACTTATCGCCTAGCGAACTTCGTCATGCGGTAGCAAGCGAACTGCAAGTAGAGTTGCCCTCAGGTAGCGATCAACAAAAATTTACCCAAGCAATTCATCATAAGCTTGTAGAAATCCGTAAATCGGGGCAGTCGGTTGTGCTTATCATAGATGAGGCCCAAGCTTTGCCTTATGAGAGTATTGAAGCCTTGCGCCTAATGACCAACTTAGAAACGGAGTCTGCCAAATTAATACAAGTAGTACTGTTTGGTCAACCCGAGTTAAATCAAAAAATTGCGCGTCCTGAATTAAGGCAGCTTCGTCAACGAATTACGTTTTCATATGAATTGTCGCAAATGAATGCCGACCAAATTTATCAATATGTGAACCATCGAATGGAAGTGGCAGGGTACAGCAAGCCCACCAAGTTATTTTCGAAGTCGATATGCAAAAAGCTGCTCAAAGCCAGCCAAGGAACGCCTAGGATTGTTAATACGATTTGCCATAAAGCACTTATGCTGGCGTATGGAGAAGGTAAATTTCTTATCTCTAGCAAACACATTTCGTTAGCCGTAAACGATACCGAGGCCGCAGATCCTATTTCTTCAGGAGAATGGCTAACGTGGGCCTTGCCCGCAGCAGTGTGCGCAATTGTAACGATGAGCTTAGTGGTTCATGGGGATATTTTAGGGAATTACCAAAATATAGTGAGTTTGGTAAGCGAGTGGCATAAATGAGTGTCGTGAATAAAATGCTGCGGGATTTAGACAATCGTGATTATACCAAAAATTTAAACGTAAAAAGTGCCAACTATATTACGCCAAATTCTTCAAAATCTCTGTGGGGTGCAATTGGCTGTTTAAGTTTTTTTTGCGTGCTTGCTGCCAGTTATTCGGTTTACTTAGTTAATCAAGCGCCCACAGTTGCTCCTGTGCAGCAAATCCCTGAAATTTTTAATGTAGAAAAAGGTGATCAATACGCCCAGCCAGTGAATACTCCGGCTACGCCAAAGAAACTCTCTGAGTTAGTACTAAATGAACCACAAAACACCCAATTAAGTACGCGACAGCCCGATAATGTGTCAGTTTTTATTCCCAATACCACATTGAAGCCTATACAAAATATTGCACCGCAGCTTATTACTTCGTTGCCGCTTACTCGGGCATCAAAAAACAGCACAAACGAATCGACAGTGGTTCTGGCCTCGCGGTTAAGTGTCGCGCCAAGCGATGGTTCAAAAGGCGAACTATCGACACTACGCGCGAAAGCGCATATGGCGTCTGAACAAAAAAACGATGCTGAAGTGGTACGCTTACTAGAAAAAATATTGCTTATTGCGCCGCTCGAATTGAGAACACGCAAGCAATTAGCCACGCTGTTGTTTTCTACCAACCAACTTATAAAAGCCCAGCTAATACTGGCACAAGGTATTATTCACACACCAGCCGATTCGAGCTT
>JBLHMY010000127.1:0-7218 GCA_047621065.1 Glaciecola sp.
TGCGCCTTGAGCGAGATATGGTGAAGGCGCTGGAAAATGAGGAGTTCATCTTATACTTTCAGCCACAAGTAAGGGTTAGCGACAATGCAATTGTTGGTGCCGAGGCACTCATAAGGTGGCAACACCCTGAGCTTGGCTTCATGGTGCCCGATAAGTTTATTCCCTTAGCAGAAAAAACAGGTTTGATACTTAAGATTGGTCAATGGGTAATACATGAGTCTTGCAGAGCGTTAGCTAGATTTAACAAAATGTATAACAAGGACCTACAGCTTGCGTTTAACTTATCAACAAAACAAATTGAAAATGACCAGCTGTTTGACCACATTAAAGCGGGGATTGCGGCAAATGATATAGATGCATCACAAGTCCATTTGGAAATGACCGAAAGTATTATGGTTGAAAATACCGCTTTGGCGATGAAAAGACTTAATGAAATAAAAACGCTGGGTGTAAAAGTGAGTATGGATGACTTTGGAACAGGGTATTCATCTCTTTCGTATCTCCATCAATTTCCAATTGACACCCTAAAGATAGACAAAGCTTTTATTGATCAAATCCAAACTTGTGGTACCAAAGCCTTGCTGCTGGATACAATTATTGCCATGGGTAAAACACTTGGCTTAGAGATGGTAGCTGAAGGTGTTGAGCATGAATATCAACGAGCATACTTAAAGAAAAAAGACTGTCTTTTGTACCAAGGATATTTGTTCTCTAAGCCCCTATGTGAAGCAGACTTTATTGAATTACTTCAGTTTGAGTCATCGCCTTGAGTCATGCCAAGCCGTTAAGCATGTATTCCAAAATATCCTTGTTGGTAGTTTCTTGACTTATCCTAGGGTAAAAATGCCGAACCCTAACCACTATGCCAACGCATCTTTAATGTCTATCCTCAATCCTCTTTTTCCAATTCCCTTGGTGTTCTCTTTCGCACGCTTGTTCAGTATCAAACAGCACGTGCTTTTTAGGATGCTTTAATAAAATACCAACGTTTAGCAAAGCCTTATGAATACAGGTGATTATGATGGTGTCATGAGCGGCATCCTTAGCCATATTCAATGCAGAATCATCATCAAATATGCATCTAACAATTAGGCTGTTAGGGAAATTTGAATAGTCGGTGGTGTGGGTCAACCATTCGAATCCGCTTACTTCAACTTTCGCTTGTTCGCATGCAGACGTGAGTGCTCTTACCAAGTTGCCTTCTAATTTTTTTACTGTTTTGTTCATGCTATCTTCTTATAAAGTGTGAGTGTGACTTTGCCGTGTGCGTTAACAGATAGTACTTTATTCCACAAAGTTATGCCTAACTTGTTGCTAACAATACAGCACGTTATTTTTAAACAATAAAGACATTTAGGTATCCACAGTGCCCACGTTTCTCAAGTTTTTGGCTGAACTAGCAAAAGGTTATTTATCATGTGAGTATTAACATAATTGTTACATAATCTGTTTTTCCGATTACAGCAATCGTTTTTATTCAATATCACTAAAACACTATTGCGCCTATACTTTACGCACTACTCAATGGTTAAGTACTGGCCATAAGCCTGTGAGTCGTGATGTTTTGAGTATATTCAACATCTTGTTTTAAAGTTGAAGAATTATACAAATTATTTACATTTACTCTTTATGTTAAGGATACTTTGTCATGACAACGAAAATATTTTTTCTAAAAAAGCTTGCTGCGATCATTTGCGTTGGGCTCGTCTCAAGTTTCGCTATTGCACAAAGCAATGAAATTTCTAAACCTAAAGGAGCAATAGGAACAGGCTTTGCAAAAACAGGTCAAGCTAAGACAAACCAATTTTGGTGGCCAGATCAATTAGACCTAAGTCCACTACGAGATCACGACGCTCGCTCTAATCCACATGGTCCAAATTTTGACTATGCAAAAGCGTTCTTAAGTTTAGATTTAGATGCTGCAAAAAGTGATATTAATGACTTACTCACAACATCGCAAGACTGGTGGCCAGCCGACTTTGGTAACTATGGTCCTTTCTTTATTCGCATGACATGGCATAGTGCAGGCACCTACAGAACATTAGATGGTCGCGGCGGCGCCGGTGGCGGGCAACAACGATTTGAGCCTTTAAATAGCTGGCCCGACAACGCAAGCTTAGACAAAGCAAGACGATTGCTTTGGCCAATTAAGCAAAAATACGGTGAAGCACTTTCGTGGTCAGATTTAATGGTGTTAGCTGGCAATGTAGCGCTAGAAAATATGGGATTTGACACCTATGGATTCGCTGGTGGCAGGGCTGACGATTGGGAACCAGATCTAGTCTACTGGGGGCCTGAAATAGAAATGCTTGCCAGCGATAGAGAAGATAAAGACGGTGTGTTGCAACGTCCTCTTGGTGCAACGCACATGGGCCTTATTTATGTTAACCCAGAAGGACCTAGAGGTGTTCCCGATCCTATAGGGTCGGCAAAAAATATACGCTTGGCGTTTGCCAGAATGGCAATGAACGATGAAGAGACCCTTGCACTAATTGCCGGTGGACACACCTTTGGCAAAATGCATGGCGCCCACAAACCTGCTGATTGCTTGGAACCAGAACCCGCAGCTGCAGGCGTTGAAGAGCAAGGTTTAGGATGGAAAAATAACTGTGGCAAAGGACATTCACAAGATACCATTACCAGTGGTTTAGAAGGCGCATGGACACAAGCACCAACTCGCTGGACCTCATTGTACTTAAGTAACCTACTTAATTTTGAATGGAAACAAACCCGAAGCCCAGCAGGTGCGATTCAATGGATACCTACCGATGAGTCACTGCACGATATAGTGCCCGATGCACATATAGACGGAAAATTTAATGCGCCAGTAATGACCACTGCCGATTTGGCACTTAAGTTTGACCCCGAGTATCGTAAAATTGCAGAAAGGTTCTTAGCCGATCCTAAAGAGTATCAACTCGCATTTGCAAAAGCTTGGTATAAGCTTACGCACCGAGATATGGGACCCAGCAGAAACTTCTTAGGTAATGACGTGCCAAAAGATGTTTTCGTATGGCAAGACCCTATTAGCGAAGATACTAAATCGACAATTAATGACAAAGATGTTGCTAAGTTGAAAGATGACATTCTGGCGTCGGGATTAACAGTACCTGAATTAATTAGAGTTGCGTGGGGTTCTGCCGCTAGCTATCGCAATACCGATATGCGCGGCGGTGCCAATGGTGCTCGTATTGCACTAATGCCTCAAAAAGACTGGTCGGTGAATAACCCAGTTGAAGTTGAAAAGGTGTTGGCGGTATTAAAAGATATCCAAAAAGAAGCTACTAGTGGATTTTTTAATAGTGACAAAGTTTCGCTAGCAGACTTAATCGTTCTTGGCGGTGCAGCGGCAATTGAAAAAGCAGCAAAAGACGCTGGATTTGATATTAGCGTGCCTTTTGTTCCTGGCAGAGGTGATGCTGACCAAACGCAAACGGATACCAATAGCTTTGGTTTACTTAAACTTACGGCTGACGGTTTTAGAAATTACTTCAATAGCGAAGAAAGTTATAAGTCACCAACTGAAATGTTAATTGATAAGGCCGATCAGCTAGGGCTTAGTGTATCCGAAATGACCGTTTTAGTAGGGGGTTTACGTTCACTTAATGCTAATCATAACGGTCTTATGCATGGTGTATTCACCGACAAACCGGGTACCTTAAATAACGATTTTTTCGTTAATTTACTTGATATGTCGACAGTCTGGAAAAAATCATCACAAGCTGGACTTTACGAAGGCCTTGACCGTAAAACCGGTGAACAGAAGTGGACGGCTACATCAGTTGACTTAATTTTTGGTTCAAATTCAGAGTTGCGCGCCGTTGCTGAAGTATATGCATACGACAATGCGAAGGCTAAATTTGCCCAAGACTTCGTTAGTGCGTGGGTTAAGGTAATGAACGCCGATAGATAGGATATTTCATACCATGGCGACTTGGTAAACAAGTCGTCTTTTATATCACTGCTAGCTAATATGTAGCTGTAGTTGGCGGTGTTTTTATATACAAGAGTTGTTTACTTACAATAACTTGCACCCTTTCCACAATACAGTTTTACATAGCTTTACAAGCGCGTATTGAACCTAAGGTAAATACCTCAACCTAGTTTAAGTAGTGCTCACGAATATGCGCCCAATGTTCAGTAAACTGTTGGGTAGGCCGGCGTTTAAATTGGCTGCGCACATATTGATTAATTTTACCGTCTACAAAGCAAATTAGCATATTGGCTAGCAGTGCTTCGTCTACCACTGCGGCTTTGCCTTCACGTAGCTTGCGCTCTCGTAGAATTTGCTTAATTTGTATTTCTAAGCGGTCAAACAGCTGAGCTATGCGGTCGCGCAGGCGCTCTTGTTCGCCCATAAGCGCATCGCCGTTTAAAATACGTGTTATGCCAGGGTTTTTTTCAGCAAAACCCAAAATAAGATGTAAAATTAGTTGGCAGCGATTGGCTGCATCTTTTTCATCCGCAATAATTTTATTGATGCGCGAAAAAAGGGTGTCTTCAATAAAATCAATTAGGCCTTCAAACATACGTGCTTTGCTAGGAAAATGTCTATACAAAGCGGCTTCTGACACGCCTACGTTGGCAGCTAACTTAGCGGTGGTTATGCGTTGTCCATGATGCGTTTCTAACATTCCCGCAAGTGCTTGAAGGATTTGCGCCTTGCGGTTTGTTTTTTTAGGTGCTGGCATGATAAAAATCTTCTTATTATGTGTTGTAGCAAGCTTTATAAAAGCCATTTAGATACGTGTTTTTAAACACTATCGTAGAGAAAACAGGTAGTTAGCTACGACTGTATTCCTTATGCACTAATTTTAATAGCTCCATTGCAAGTAAGTATTTACTATTTGGGGCTAAGTGCTGCGTGTTGTTCCTAGACAAAACTATAAGCGCGTTTCGATCAGAATTAAAGCCTAAATCTGCGTTTGATACATCATTTGCGGCAATCATGTTCAATTTTTTCTTTTCTAATTTAGATTTTGCATAAGATTCAATGTTTTGCGTTTCGGCTGCAAATCCTACTGTGAAGGGAGGATTTTCTAAAAACGCGACACTCTTTAATATATCAGGATTTTGGGTCAAGCTTAACGTTATATCTTCGCCTTGTTTTTTGAGTTTTTGTTTGCTTATTTTGTTTACTTTATAATCGGCAACCGCAGCACAGGCGATGAAAATATGTTGTTGGCTTATGTTTTCATGTACCGCGCTGAGCATATCTTCAGCGCTAATAACATCTTTACGTAACACGTTTGGCGGCGTCGGTAATGAAACGGGACCTGCAATTAAGGTAACTGTTGCGCCTAGTTGCTGTGCGGCCCTAGCAATTGCAAAACCCATTTTACCCGAGCTGTGGTTGCTGATGTAACGGACAGGGTCAATTTCTTCACGGGTAGGGCCTGCGGTTATCATAATGTGTGTATTTTTGAACAGAGGCTCAATACTTGACGATGCGCAAGCAAAATTACCAATGGCGTCGGCTAGTTCTTGTGGTTCAAGCATGCGTCCGTAGCCTAAATCCCCGCAGGCTTGCTCACCGGCCGCTGGGCCTAAAATATTAGCGCCTCGAGATATTAAAGTATTCATGTTTTGTGTAGTGGCGTCAGCAGCCCACATTTGTTGATTCATGGCTGGTGCAATGAACAGCTCAGCGGTGGTAGCTAAAGCCAGTGTAGTTAACAAATCGTCGGCTAAGCCATGCGCCAGTTTAGCAATAGTATTGGCGGTGGCAGGCGCCACCAAAAAATAATCGGCCCAGCGTGCAAGTTCAATGTGGCCCATTCCGGCTTCGGCGTCTTCATCGAGTAAATGGGTGCTGACTTTATTTCCTGATACAGCCTGAAGCGACAGGGCACTTACAAAGTGGGTTGCAGAATCGGTTAGTACTACCCGCACATTCGCTCCTTTAGCGGTTAACTTTCGCACTACATCGGGCGTTTTGTACGCTGCTATTCCGCCGCTAATACCTAATAAAACGTTCTTTTGTTCAAGTTGCATATTGACCACAAATAAGTATTAATGAAATGGGTTTAATTTTAATCCTGATATTAAACCATTGTTAACCAAGGAATGGAAACATGAAAATTCAAGATTGGCCATTACACGAGCGTCCGCGTGAAAAATTACTCCAATTTGGCGTACAAACACTTTCAGATGCAGAGCTCCTCGCTATTTTAATTAATACGGGCATTAAAGGAACATCGGCAATAGAACTTGCCTGCACTGCCATTAATCAATTTGGTAGCGTGCAGGCGCTGCTATTTGCGTCGAAATCGCAATTGGTAAAATTACCAGGGCTAGGGCAGGCCAAGTTTGCATTATTGCAGGCGTGCACAGAGTTGTTTAAACGCGGCATGGCAGAGAAGTTAAGATCGCAAAATAGCTTCACAAGTGCCGACACCGCTGCGGATTATTTACGCGCTCAACTTGCTCAGCAAAAGCGAGAAGTGTTTGCTATGCTAATGCTAGACTCTCAGCATCAGCTAATTGCCTACCGGGAAATGTTTAAAGGAACGATTAACTCTGCGGCTGTGTATCCGCGTGAATTGGTTAAACAAGCTATGGATGATAATGCCGCAGCTGTTATACTTGCGCACAATCATCCAAGCGGTGTTGCTGAGCCCTCACAGGCCGACATTCAAATTACCCAAAGGATCAAACAGGCGTTTGCGCTGGTTGATGTAACGGTGCTCGACCACTTTGTTATTGGGCATTCAAGTGCCGTATCTTTCGCCCAGCGTGGATTGCTGTAAAAATAGTTATGCGTTTTTGATGAAAAACGTTTGTATTTTATGCTTATTTACTGTATAAAATGCGCCCTCATAATTAACCACGTTTAACCGCAAAACTGTTTGCAGAAGTTAAACGATATAACAGTTGTTCTGGAGACAAAAATGTCTAAAATTTGTATTGTTACTGGTAAGCGTCCGTTGGCGGGTAACAACCGCTCACACGCTAGAAACGCGACTCGTCGTCGTTTTTTACCAAATCTTCACACTCACCGTTTTTGGGTTGAGAGCGAAAGCCGTTTCGTTAAACTTCGTTTATCTACCAAAGGTATGCGTATTATTGATAAGAAGGGTATTGATACAGTATTAACTGAAATCCGTGCTCGTGGCGAAAAAATTTAAGGAGTCTGAATCATGCGCGAAAAAATTAAATTAGTGTCATCTGCTGGTACAGGTTTTTACTACACCACAGACAAAAACAAACGCAACATGC
>JBLHMY010000128.1:0-7137 GCA_047621065.1 Glaciecola sp.
GTAAACGTGCCACAGACCGATACATCAGGCTCAGCAAAAAAAGGCATATTTAATAAATCGTTATTCAAATACGATAACAACAAAGATATCTATGTTTGCCCTGCGGGCGAGGAATTACCCCATCGCCGCAATGTGACGGAAGACGGTCTTGAGCAAAAGGTATATGTTAATCATATTGCTTGGGGAGACTGCGCTGTCAGAGCTAAGTGCACAAAGTCATTAAAAGAACCGAGAAAAATGAGACGCTGGGTCCACGAAGAGATGATCAACGCCATGCAGCAGCGGCTTAACGATAATCTAGAGATACCCGTTTTGAGAAAACAAACCGTTGAACATCCATTTGGCACGATTAAAATGTGGATGGGTGCTCAACACTTCTTAATGAAGCGTAAAAAGAATGTAAGTATCGAAATGAGCCTGCTTGTGCTGGCTTACAACCTGAAACGAATGATGACCATACTGGGAACTAGTGGGTTGATGGAAGCCATCAGGGAATAAAGGCGAATTTAACCTCAATTCACGCCATAAAGCAGCCTAAAAACGTCACATTTATCATTATTCCCCAACCTTGACCTTGTAAAATCAAGATACCTCTCAAACGCTAATAATCGATAGCTAAGTTATTTGACAGATTAAGTATCGAACACGACAGGGTTTAACGCTCTATGCCGAGTTTTTACACAGGCTGTGCCCAAAACCGCCCTTCAAAGTACTAAAAGCTCACGGAAATAATGGGCAATGAACTGCCAAGTCAATCTTACCATCGGTAGTCTTTCTCGTTGAATGTTAGAGCTGCAAAAAAATAACTCTTTCACACTTATTAGCGACAATAAAATAGTGGCATAAGGCAATGGTTACGTAAGCACTTACAATCGCGTTGCTAAGGACTCGGGTAGATAAAAATCGCTTAACAATATCACCAACGTTGGTATGAAGCCAATTGTGTTGCTGGTATCAGAAACACTATGGATTGCAGGAGTTATTTTAGTCGGTATTTATTTTTGGGTCGGATAAGCGATGTTCGCAGAGTTTGATCGGGCAGATACACAACTTAAAGTTGTTTTAACAAGTCATGAAAGGCAAGTGTAACGCCATTCGTCCAGCCAAAACCTTCTTGCACTGCATATTCACCGCCACCGGCTTTAGCATGTAAATGCACAACGTCGTACTTCTCCATCATATTGCCTGTAGCCTGAAAATGCGTTTCCATCGATTTTAACCAAGCCCGAATTATTTCTTTTGCAGAGCTGTCAAATCCATAGTCCAACAAACCTTTGCATGCCATGTAATTGAGCGGCGCCCAGCCGTTGGGGGCATCCCATTGCTGCCCAGAATAAGTAAGTGTTGTCAGTAAGCCTCCTTCTTTTAAAAAGTCTTGCATAACACCACTGTGTAATTCGGCGGCTTGCGCTTGTGAACTTAGCCCTGTAAATACTGGTACAATAGCCGCTAAAGAACGGGTTGTCTTGGCTTGTTTAGCGACAAAATCGTAGTCGAAATACCAAGCTGCGTCAGCATCCCACAAATAAGTCTGAATGGCTTGCGCTCGCCTTCTCGCTCTTTGTGCATAATTTTGTGCTTTTTGTGTTTGCTTAAGTTTCGAAAAGTACTCTGCTAAATCATGTTCAACTTTATATAAAAGCGCGTTTAAATCGATGGGTAATATATCGATAGTATGGATACTGGCCAATGTTTCTCCATCTTTTAACCAACGAGAACTGAAGTCCCAACCCGATTCGCAAGCGGCTCGAATTGACCGATAGAAATCAGCTCGTTCGGCTTGTGGTAAATGGGCGGTCAATTCAATGTCCTCCCGGTAAGATTCGGCTCTGGGTGTTGCTGCATCATCCCAGTATCGGTTTAAACAATAACCATCTATCCTAACCACTCTGCGATGGCTAGTCTGTGAATCACTTAGCAGGTTCTCGCCGTCCATCCAAACTTGATATTCTTGCTCGATAGCGCTTAAGCATTTACTAAAAAATGGATTGTCGCTATCTATAGATACATCTGAGTCGTGCTGTAAAACTAACTCTAATAAAAGCGCCAAAACAGGCGGTTGCGTGCGAGTATGATAGTAGCTTCGGTTTCCGTTTGGAATAAGGCCAACATGCTCTTGAATATCAATGAAATTTTTAACCATTGATTTAACCATGTCTACTTGGCCTGATATAGCTAAGCCAAGAGACGTAAAATAACTGTCCCAGTAGTAAATCTCTCTAAACCTTCCCCCGGGAACTATGTACGGATGTTTAAGCCCAATGAGTGATGAAAAAACCGCGCCATCTGGCTTTCGTGCTAGGGCATGCCACTGGTGAGAAATATAATCAAGCAGGGTGTCTTGCTGCCTGAGGTCCATTGGGACAGGCGCTATTGGCATTTTAAAATGACTATTCACGAACACCGCCAAATCGAATCCATTGCTGTTTTTTACCAAATTATAGGCGCTTATAGCCGTCTTATAATTTTGCTTAGGCACAGCATCTGCAAAGGTTTTACTGTCAGTAAACAAACGCGCCATTTGTACATCGTGGAACAATTCGCTGGTGAAAAAATCTAAGCTGCGTTGCATCATCCTTGTATCTCCAGCAGCTTCATAAATCCTAATTTCATACTAAACATTTGCAGCCTTCGATTGAGATTCCATGTTTTTAGACAGTTTTCTAAATACACCTAAACTAATAATAAGTAACGCTATGGGTAATAATATGAGGTAAAACGCTTTTTGACCGCCCACTTTATCAAATAGCGCACCTGTAATCATTGAGCCAGTCGTGCCTCCTAGGGCTGAAAATACTATGATAAGACCGGTCATTTGCGCTTGTTTCGATACGGCTAAAGAACTCAGTATGACTGAGTTAATAACCGGATAAATAGGTGCCATCATTAAGCCTACCAAAGGTATCAAAAATGCTGCAATGGGCGCATCAAACAATGAATTGATTGGCGACGCTTGAATGTTTGAGGCCAGTGGTAATGTAAGCAATAATATAGCGCCCATACCTATTAGGCAGATATTTAGAAAAAAATACCAATGTACCTTACGCAGAATGAACCCCGCACCTAATCTACCAATGGCAATCATAGCTGCAAAAATACTGGTGATTTGCACGCTAATATCAGCCGGTAGTAACAATACCTTACTATTAAAAGTAGGTAGCCAAGTGCCCACACCTTGTTCAATTAGCACATACATAAATACGGAGATAACAAAGACTAACACTAAGGGTTGATAGGTTAATTTGAGCATCTCAATAAAGTCTTGAACTACACTAGTAGCAGTGTCTTTGGCGGGTGGTTTTTCAATGGGGGCAATAAGAACAACTAAAGCGGTAATGATAATAACGCCGGCTAATGGGTAATAAACATTTAGCCAATTCATTGAGCTTGGATTGTCACCATCGATATAAAAACTAAATACCCAATATCCTGACAACACACCCACCATGAAAATACCTTCAATAGTATTTAGCAAAGACGAGTGGCTTTTGGTGTCGGGCGATAGCTGACCAATAATTGAGTAGACCGACACTTTTACAAATGCGAAAGCTGTCCCTATGGTGGCAAACAGTAATTTGATGGCCCAAAACTCAGACATAATAGGCGTTATCAAACACACTAGCGACACGCTAAAAAGAGCGAGCAACAAAGCGAATCTATATCCAATTCTTGGAATAATAGAGGCGACTAAAAAGGACACTATGGCTATGGGTAAGTCTTTGTATCCTTCAAGTAGGCTGGCATCGGCTTTACCAATGTCAAAACTATTGATTGATTGCAAAATGACAGTGCCGACGCTGTTGAGCAATATTGCAAAAACAAAATAACAAGCGGCGATTGCAAAGATGATTAAAAAGCGAGGCATACGTAAGACCCTAAAGTTACTGTTTTTTAGAGTCTAACGAGATTTAGATGGAATTGCAATCGTTTGCATGAATGGTCCGTTTTTAAGCCTACAAACGGATTAAGCTTTGCGGCTAGACATCCTTTCTTGTAGTTCAACATCAATAGTGACCGAATTTGCGGGCTTATTGCTAAGCTGAGCAACTAATTGCTCGACTATTTTTTCAGCCGCTACAGATGTGTTCTGCCTAATAGTAGTAAGAGAAGGGTGAAAAAGCTCGGACATCATAATATCATCAAATCCAACAATAGAAACTTCGTTAGGAATGCCTATATAGCGCTCCTTCAGGGCTTTTAAAGCGCCCAACGCCATCATGTCACTACAGGCGAAAATAGCGTCAAAAGTGAGTCCCTTACTCAGTATTGATTGACTAATAGCTACATAAGCTGAGGAACTCGTAATATCTATTGATAAGGTTAATTCTTCGCCGTGGGGTAAACCTGCTTCTGACAATGCCTGGTGATAGCCTTTATATCGTTCTGACATTTCTGCATGCTCGGGATCGCCTAAAAACAAAATACGCTTGCCACCGCCCGAAATTAAATGCTGCGTGGCTTGATAAGCGCCTAGTTTGTTGTCGCTGCCTACAATTATATAGTCATTTGTAGAGCGTGGATCGCCCCAAACTACTAAAGGCACCTTAGCTTTAGCGGTTTGAATTAGTTTGTCATCATCTTTAGCTTGTCCAATAACAATAATGCCGTCTGCGCGTTTTCCATCAATAAAATAACGCGCCCAATCATCGGTTGCCATAAACGAATTTGATAACAAGAGCTCATATCCGCTTTTGTTTAAAGCAATGTTCAAGTCGCCCACTAGTTTTAATAGAAAAGGATCTGATGTACTTTGTGCCGTTTGATCAATAAGATTAAGAATAACGGCAACAACACCGGTTTTTTGTGTTCGAAGACGACTCGCTGCTGCATTTAAACTGAAGTTATAACGTTTAGCCAACTCGTTAATGCGGTCGCGCGTGGCTTGCTTAATAAGTGGATTGTGGTTTAAGGCCCTAGACGCGGTAGATGTTGACACGCCCGCAAGTTTTGCTAAGTCAGTTAAGGTAAGGTTTTTAGACGTTTTCACACACAGGTCCTTTAGTTAAGCCATTAATATACATAAAACTAGTTTAGTTGTATGTTTTTCTGATAAGAGGTGATTTGACCTCATTTAGATCAAAAATGCAATCCTTTGCAAAAATACATTGCAATCGATTGCATTTTTACATAAGGTTAACAAACCAACACCAATGTCAGGAACTTAACAATGAGCACAAGAACATTCAATAAGAAGATAATCGCGCTTAGCATTGCAGCAGCGCTTGCTAGTCCACAGCTAGTTTTAGCCCAAGATGCTGAGCAGCCTGAGGAAAAAGAAAATTTAATCGAACAGATAATTGTTACCGGTACCGCCAGCGGTAGAGCAATAAGAAAAGTGGATTCAAGTTTCGCAACAACTTCGTTAAGCGCCGATGCAATAAAGCAGTTAGCACCCAAGAGCACAGCCGATTTATTTAAAGCGATACCTGGCGTATGGGCAGAAAGCTCGGGCGGCGTGTCTGGTGCTAACGTCTTTGTGCGTGGTTTCCCAGGTGGCGGTGATGCTCCCTTTTTGACTTTGCAATTACAAGGCGTGCCGGTTTTCCCGCCACCCACAATTTCGTTCTTAGAGAACTCTACCTTATTCAGAATTGATGAAACGATCAGTTTCGTTGACGGCCTTCGCGGCGGCCCTAACTCAGTATTGTCAAACGGCCAACCCGGTTTAACCACCAACTTTGTATTAAAAGAAGGCGGCGAAGTAAGCGAAGGAAAATTCAAATACACTACATCTGATTACGATTTACAAAGAATTGACGGCTATATGAGCGGTGAACTCGCCGAAGACCTATTTTACATGGTGGGTGGCTATGTTCAACAAAGCCCAGGTTTACGCGACGCCGGTTTCAACTCAGAAAAAGGTAAGCAGTTCACAATCAACCTCACCAAAATGCTAGATAACGGCAAAATTAACTTATATACCCGCATTACCGATGACCATGGTGCTTGGTACTTGCCAACACCTTTAGTAGATGGCGTAGATAATAGTTTCACCCAGCTAGGAACGTTAAACCGTCAAGCTACTCTTGAATATGGAGCAGACGGTGAAACACGCAATTTTGATTTTGGCCGCGGCCGTGGTTGGGATGGTTCAGTCACCGGTGGCAGCATTGAACTTGATTTAGGCAGTGGCTGGACGTTTATGGACAGATTTTCTTATACATCGGGTAAAGCCGACACTTTAGGCCTAGTGCCAAACGGTGATCCAGTTCAATTGTCTACGGTTGCTACAAACGGTCTTAATGCTACAGGCGCTTTAACAGGCAATACTTACGATGGCGCGACGCTAGTTCAACAAATTGGACGTTGGGTAGTAGAAAAAGATATTAGCTCATTCACTAACGACTTAGCCCTAACCAAAGACGGCGACAACTACGAAGCCACAATCGGCTATTACAGCGCTGACTTCTCCGCTAACGACTGGTGGGCATTAGGCAACCATTCCTACCATGTAATTGCACAAGGTGGTGAAAATATAAGCGGTATTGAGTGTAACGACAATCAAGATAGCTGCGATTGGAATTATGATATTAATTCTACTGGTGATGGCCGAACAACTGCATTTTACGCCGCGTTGAAATACGAACTAAGCGAAACCGTAGACGCTGATATTGGTCTTCGTTCAGAAAATCATTCCATTGAATATACAGTAGATGAAGGACTAGACGGCGTTATTACTAAAGCTGTCCAGTATGACGAATCTGACACTGCATTTACCTTGGGTGTTAACTGGCAGTTTGAAAAAGATATGGGAATGTTTGCGCGTTATAGTGAAGGCAGTAAAATGCCTTACTTTGATGACTTGCGCGATAACTTCGGACGCTTTGAAGCTGGCGAAGACCTTATTGTTGAAGTAACGCAGTTTGAACTGGGCTATAAAGTAGCGCGTTCAAACTACAGTTTGTATGCAACAGGTTTTTTCAATGAAGTCCAAGGTGATACCTTTCAAGTTCAGCCTGGAGCGCCGGTGCAAGTACTTACTAACGAAGCTTTTGGGATTGAGCTTGACGGTATTTATTATGCCGAAAATGGTTTTTCTTTAAACTTAAACGCAACCATTCAAGAGACTGAAATTACGCAAAGTCTAGAAAATCAAGGCAACGAAGCTCAGCGCCAACCAGGCTGGCAGTTACGCTT
>JBLHMY010000129.1:0-6982 GCA_047621065.1 Glaciecola sp.
CAAAATTTTTAGGCACGTCGGTGACTGTTTTAGCCGTAGATGTTGCTTTTACACAAGGGCGTATGACTATTAGCGGGCTGGATGTTGCAAACCCAGAAGGGTTTAGCAAATCTAAGGCTTTAAGCCTGAAGTCTATCGGCCTCGATTTAGGCGATGTCCTAAACGAACCTTACACAGTGCAAACTGTTACCCTTAACGCCCCACAAGTACTCTATGAAGTTGACGCCAAAGGTCAGGGCAACTTAATTGTGTTGAAAAATAGCTTAATGACTAATTTACCAAAAGCTGAGCCATCACCCGAGCCAGGGGGCGCCAACCCACTGGTGATTGTTGAAAACGTTACCATTAGTAATGTACGCCTTAAGCTCGATTTTGAAAAATTGCCTATCGGCGATTTAAATATCGAGACAAAAGCATACGAAATTACGCTTCCTACTTTTAGTGCTGGTGCTATTGGCAAGCCAAACGGTATTCCGGCCGATCAGGTGGGCGCGGCTATTGCGTCTGCTATGCTAGACAACATTATTTCTCAGGCTAAAGCCGAAGTGAAAAAGCGTTTGGAGGAAGAAGCAAAAAGAAAGCTTAAAGACAAAGTAGACGAAGAAAAAGAAAAGCTATTAGAAAAAGCGGGTGACAAGCTCAAAGGATTGTTTGGCGGTTAATCCGTTTTAATATTAACGTTAAACGATAAGTAGTAAAGCATGCATTCAAAAAGTGAAGCACCTGACGCACCTAATACCGCTAACATACTTAGCCATATAGATGAAAACGGACAAGCAAATATGGTTGATGTTTCTAATAAAAAAATTACCCAACGTATTGCCCGAGCAGAAGGGTTTGTGTCTATGCTTCCTGAGGTGATTGAGCAAATACAGCAAAATCAAATTGCCAAGGGCGATGTGTTCAGTGTGGCTCGTATAGCCGGTATTCAGGCAAGTAAAAATTGCGCGAATTTGATTCCGCTTTGTCATCCTTTAATGCTTACGAAAATACAGATAGATTTTGAAATTGATACGCCTCATAACCAAATTCGAATTATCTGCATGTGTAAATTAAATGGCAACACGGGAGTTGAAATGGAGGCCCTTACTGGTGTGTCAGTAGCCGCTTTAACCTTGTTTGACATGTGTAAAGCGGTTGACCCAGGTATGACTATTCATTCTATTCGCGTGCTTGAAAAAGTAGGCGGAAAAACAGGACATTGGCAACGATAAATATGATTAAAATAGTATTTTTTGCAAGTTTACGTGAGCGTTTAGGCACCGGCAAAGTCGAACTGAGCTTTGATAATCAAGTTAATGTTGCTGCGATAATCGAAAAGCTCATTGAAACTGATGAGCGATATAGTTTGTTAACTGAACAAGACGTTCTGTGCGCAGTTAATCATACTCTATGCAGTAAAGGCAAAATAATTAAAGACAATGATGAACTTGCTTTTTTCCCACCTGTAACGGGTGGGTAATGCTTAGCAAAAGAGTGCCACTAGTCGCAGACACGTTGTTTAGCCGCGGTTGCTAACGTATTCATCGTAAGTCCCTTGGAAATAATTTAAGGTGTTATTTTTTATTTCAATAATAGAGCTTGCTAAGGTCGATACAAATTCACGGTCGTGGCTTACAAAAATTAGGGTACCATCAAACGCCTTAAGCGCAGTGTTAAGGGCTTCAATGGCCTCCATGTCCATGTGGTTAGTTGGCTCGTCCATTATGATGACGTTAATCTCTTGCATCATAAGCTTACCAAACAAAAGGCGGTTTTTCTCGCCACCTGAACATACTTTTACGTCTTTTTCGATATCGTCAGCGCTAAATAACAAGCGCCCCAAGATAGCGCGAACGGCTAGGTCGTCGTGCTTAGGTGTGCGCCATCGCGACATCCAATCAAACACAGTTGATGATTTGTCAAAGTCACTGCTCACGTCTTGAGCCAAATAGCCAATAGAGGCGTTTTCAGACCATTTTACAATACCTTTGTTTGCTTCAAGCTCTTTAACTAAGCAACGTAAAAAGGTTGTTTTACCCGCGCCGTTTTCCCCTATTACCGCTAGCTTTGCGCCAGCTTCTAGCAGAATATCTTTGCCAGTGAACAGAGTTTTGCCTCCAAAGCCGTGGGATACATCGTGTAACTCAAGTGCTAAGCGATGTAATTTCTTGTGTTGCTTGTAGGTGATGTAAGGCGTTTGGCGACTCGATGCTACTACTTCGTCTAACTGAATTTTATCCATACGCTTAGCACGAGAGGTTGCTTGCTTAGCTTTTGAAGCATTTGCCGAGAAGCGCGCTACAAAGCTTTTTAGTTCTACAATTTCAGCCGATTTTTTGGCATTTTCGGTAAGTAGCTGTTCTTGTACTAATCCAGCTGAAGCCATATATGACTCGTAGTTTCCAACATAAATGCGTAATTCACCGTAGTCGATGTCGGCCATATGTGTGCAAACCGCGTTTAGAAAGTGGCGATCGTGCGACACAATAATCATGGTGCATTTACGCTGGTTAAGAACGTCTTCTAGCCATTTGATGGTAAAAATATCAAGGTTGTTAGTGGGTTCGTCAAGTAACAAAATATCTGGGTTTGAAAATAAGGCTTGGGCAATCAACACTCGTAATTTTAAACCAGGAGCCACTTCCGACATTAGACCGAAGTGATACGACTCGTTAATCCCGGCTTCTATTAATAGCTCGATTGCGCGAGATTCAGCAGTATATCCGTCCATTTCAGCAAATTCAGATTCTAACTCGGCTACCTTCATGCCCTCGGCTTCAGACATTTCAGGTAATGAGTAAATACGGTCTCGTTCTTTTTTCACTTCCCAAAGCAGTGCATCACCCATTATTACCGCGTCGACTACTGAAAATTCTTCGAAGGCAAATTGGTTCTGGTTTAAGGTACCAATGCGCTCACCCGGCAATACCGATACGTTGCCAGAAGACGGCGCTAGTTCGCCGCTGAGGATTTTCATAAACGTTGATTTGCCACAACCGTTTGCGCCAATCAAGCCATAGCGATTGCCGTTTCCGAATTTAGCCGATATATTTTCAAATAAGGGCTTAGCGCCAAATTGCATAGTGATGTTAGCGGTAGTGATCAAACTGGTATTTCCTTTGACGATATAAAATGCATGGATATTGACAAACAATGAACCATGTAAGATTGTGTAAAAATTGCGCGCGCAGTATACCTTAAAAGGAAAATTCAATAAACCTATGATTGATTGTTACGTAAGAAAACAAAGATTTGGGCCTACTTAGCCAGTTAAAACGATCTTTTGTAACATTTTGTTTACCTTATTATGTTAAACGTTAGAGCAAGAAGGCCGTATAAGTAAGCATTAATGCCTAACACGCGACGCAAGTATAATTTGGCTCGTGTGTGATGCGTTTGAATATTGAGTAAATGCATGGTGTGTTAGTAACAATTGACATTTCGCTTTATACTATGATTAATTAACCCTATTAAAAGCCATTAGACGCTTACCCCAACTACCGCGCAGCGTATAGATTTATGATTGAAGAGAAAAAAGGCCGCTTGCATCAAGGCTACTACAGAAATGGCGAAAACCATCGCGCTGGGGCCGATGTTAGCTTCAGCGATATAGTCAAGGTGTTTGGTTTTAGGGGAGTTGAAGTTGGTCGTTGGGTGACTAAAGATGAGCAACAACTAGCGGCTAATTTATTCTTTGATGCGCTGTGCGATTTAATGGATATATTAGCCGTGCCAGAAAAAGTCATTGCGCTAAATGGCACCTTAGCCATAAACTTCGGTATAGGGGGGCGAAAAGGTGCTTATGCCCATTACAATGGTGCTAGCCGTACCTTGGCATTGGCTAAAAATGCGGGTGGCGGATCGCTTGCTCATGAATGGTTTCATGCTTACGACCATTATATTTGTACGCGCCAGTTTGATACCACTAATCCCCGACTATATGCCAGTGAAGTATGGCTTAACAATATTGCGCCATTAAAAAATCATCCGCTAAACCATGCGCTATCAAATGCTTTTGCGGCAATGTTTTTAAACACAGATAAAACAGGGCCCAGTGAGCTAATGCAACAAAGCATTTTGACAGATAAGTCCCACAATATGTTTTATTATGCAAGGCCTCAAGAAATAGCGGCTAGGGCTTTTGAAAGGATGATCCAACAAAGTGCCCTGAAAAATAGTTTCTTAGTAAAAGGTACTATTAAAAGTACAGAAGCCCAAATTGGTTTGTATCCTCATTCGACCGCTTTGGAAAATATGCAATTCTATCTGTATGGATATTTTGCGGGTTTGGCGCGCGGACTAAAGCGGTAAATGGCTTAACCCCAGACAAAAACAAAATGTTAGAGTTTTGTGGTAAGCGCCGACGTTATAACAATTGCATGTTCAGCAAGATCATGACCTAGGTTAGTTAAATAACCGCCATCATGTTGATCTACAATGCCTTTTTCGAACAGGCGCTGTGCGGCAGCAACTAGGGCAGGGTCGGCATCGTTATGAATTTTGAGGCCTTGCATTAAGCTTTTGTGTGGAAACCTTAAGATAAGATCAAGTTCGTCAGTGAGTTCTTTGGTAAATGGCATGCTTTTCTCTTTTTTTATTGTTATACAACTGCAAATAGCGGTTTAAGTATTTTGGTAGCCTATCGTTTAATGGCGAAAAACACAAAGCAAAATAGAGGCTAAGCTGAATTTACTTTAGTTTTAAGCGCATTGGTGAAATAGGTTTATTGTTATACCTGCGCTATAGTCTGGACATTAAGAGTAAATAAATTAAATTTTTGATGATTAGTTCTAAAAAAGACGCGAGTTTTATTGTGGGCGAAGGCCTATTCAAAGCTCTTGATATGCTTCGTAAACCTATTGTTGGGGGTAATGGCGCCGAAGTTATCCCAGTTGTTTTGCCTCAAAAAGGGATAGGTGAAGATGAATCATTAGCCTTACTTAATCCATTTATTTTTGAACAGGCAGCCACTTTAGACAGTCCATACGCATTGGCTCATATGGACCCCCCTACGCCCTGGATAACGTGGGCAACCACAATGTTTAATGCCAGGCTAAATCAAAATTTGTTACATCCTGCTACCGCGCCATTTGCTCGTCAGGCCGAACAAATAGTGATTAATTACTTAAGGCCTTATTTTGGCATGCAAGGCGGGCATTTTTGTTCAGGCTCTACTTTGGCGAACTTGACCGCACTGTGGGCCGCACGCGATGTGAAGGGGATTACTAAAGTTGTTGCTTCGTCTGCCGCCCATATTAGCGTGGCAAAAGCGGCTAAAATACTTGGTCTGGCCTATGAATCAATTACTGTAAATAGTAAAGGTCAGCTTGATTGCCGCAGTATTGGAGATGTAAGTAACGCTTGTTTAGTACTCAATGCCGGTGCTACGTCTACAGGAGCAATTGATGATCTTGAAATAGCTATACAAACCAACGCTAAGTGGGTGCATGTAGACGCTGCGTGGGCGGGACCTCTTCGGTTAAGTAACACGCATAAACATTTGTTGACCGGTATAGAAGCCGCCGACTCGGTCTCGGTATCTGCGCATAAATGGCTATTTCAGCCTAAAGACAGCGGTATCATTTTATTCAAAGACATAGCGCTGGCAAACGAAGCTATTAGCATGAGCTCTGATTATTTAGCGACTCCAAATGTGGGTATTCAAGGCTCACGAGGGGCAAGTGCTATTCCCTTGCTAGCAACTATGCTTGCATGGGGCGTTGACGGTTTTAGCCAGCGTATAGACCGAAACATGCAAATGGCAAATCAACTTGCCGCTTTTGTGGCATCCCACCCCCATCTTACCCTGTGGCAAAAGCCAGTGACGGGTGTAACAGTATTTGTACCTACAAAAATAAGCGTAGAAGCCTTATTACAAAAGCTACCTGAGGGCATGTTTAGTACTTGCAATATAAACGCCAACGTATATCTGCGCTCGGTAGCGGCTAATCCAAATGCTGACATAAAACTAATTCTAAATAGCTTAGAAAAGGCACTGCAAAACTGAGCGCTTACATAACTAAAGCACTTGCTTACTTCATTTTAAGGTTACTTTGAATAGAAAAATGACATTTAAAAAGGTAAGAAAATTATGTGTATATCTATAAGTTTATGTGTATCAGGGTTTGTGACTCTCACTTTTTTCGGCATTTACCTGTGCTGTTGAAGTTGCAAGTCGACTCGCTATTTTACCATACCAATTGGCGCCAGGAGCCGCGGTAATACCATGTAAAAATGCGCTTATCCATACCGCATTAATTGCTATGACAAGCACTGAATGGCTGTAATCGTTTAATATTTCTTTGGAAACCAATAACGCAAAAAGTGCTGTTGCAAGACCACGAGGACCAAACCAGCCAAAAAATAACCTCGTTATTGGCTTTGCTGTTGTGCCTATCAAGGAAAGATAAATAGCCAGTGGACGAACAAGAAAAAGACTAACCAGTATATAACCAGCAACTTGCCAGCTAATATTTTCAATGGCTTGAGGTAGTAAGCCTATACCAATAAATAAGAACGACGCCCAAATTAACATTTGCCCTTCGCTTTCGGTAAATTCGTAAATGAAACGGCAATGACCTTTGACCAAGTTTCCAAAGGCTAAGCCTGCCACAAAAGCCGATATAAAACCGTTTCCACCCAGTACCTCAGCAAGCAAATATGAAGAGCCCGTTAATGCCAACACACCAATGCCTTCATATACATTTGATGTAAGTTTTCGAGACTCACTAAACAGAAACACTTTGCCACTAGCCCAGCCCATTGCTAATCCGACCGCACCTCCCACTAAAACTTGGCTTGCCCCAAACAATAACCAATCAGTTTCATCACTTTGCGAACCAGACGTCATTGCCACAAGACTGGCAAAAAATAAAATAATAGGTAGCGCGAAACCGTCGTTTAAGCCACTTTCGACCGAGAGTGTTTGACGCTCATCAATGGGCACTGCTGGGTTACTGATTACTGCTTGACCTAGGGCGGCGTCTGTAGGAGCCATAAT
>JBLHMY010000130.1:0-6913 GCA_047621065.1 Glaciecola sp.
TTGGAAAACCAACAAGTGCAACAACACTTGGGTCCCAACCTTGTTTTTCAGAAAGCTGTACGACTTCAGACACATCAAAATTGCGATCTCTTTTTCGCCATCTATAGGCTTCGACCACTTCTAAAGGATAGGTAGATGCAATTAATATATGTGCTAGCAAAGTATCTGGGTAAAGCGCTATTGGCGCTAACATTTGGGATAATTCGGCTTCGCTAAATTGCGCCGTGTTTAGATGGCTATAATCTTCATCACTAGCACCTACATTAGGATTTAGTAGTAACTGTATTAGCGCAATCACACAAACAATGGCTCGCTTTTTGATAATATTCATACACACTCCAACGCTCTGTTAGGGTTAAGTTTCACTAGCTGAATATGAATAATACAAGACTGAATATGAACGTAAGCTGACTATATGATATTTTTACCGAGGGTTTTCAGAATTAGCGGCGTTTTGGCTCAGTAGTATTCGGTTTTAGGGTTGCGCAAAGCCTAGTGTAAATTTAGCGCCTCCTAATTCGATAGAAGAATCGATGTGCAGACTTCCTTGATAATTGTCTACTAGATCTCGAACAATTGCTAAACCAATGCCGTGGCCTTGCTTGTATGTATCGGCTCGTTTACCACGTTCTAATACAATTAACTTTTGGCTATTGGAAATACCTTCACCATCGTCTTCAACCACTATAGATAAACGTTTGTCTTGCTCGTAAATACTAAGCGTAACAGTACTTTTTGCTGCTTTGCAGGCGTTGTCTAGTAAATTGCCAAGCATTTCAGTTAAATCAGCTTCATCACCGCGAAACGTAATATTGGGCTTAGGTTTGCGCATATAACTTAAGTCAATAGTGGGGTAAATTTTAGCCAATGTGCGTAGAAGCTTGTCAGACACAAGCGCCACTTTTATACCTAAATGCCAAGCACTGCTGTTACCGCTTTGTGCTCGCTTAAGCTGGTGGCCAATAATGCGATTAATTTGGCTTATTTGTTCCATTGAAGCATCACTCAAATCTTTTTGGCTTTGCATTACCGCTAAAGGTGTTTTAAGGCTGTGAGCAAGATCAGCAAGCGCATTTCGATAACGCTGTCGCTGTTGTTGCTGCGTTCTTAAAAGCGCATTAAGTTGTTTAGCAACGGCATTGAGTTCTTTTGGGTATTGCTGCGACAATTGCTCAAGCTCTCCTACCTGCACGGCATTTAACTCTTGGGTGAATCTAGCCAATGGTTTGAGCGTCCAGGCAAGCCAAAAAGCTTGAATAAGCAAAAGCACTACAATAAGCACCAGCAGCAATGTCCATAGCTGTTGGCTAAACGCTTTTTGTTGTTCTATTACGCCGGCCAAATCTTTAACAATGTGCAGGGTTATTGGCGCTGATTTGTTATTTGTGTTGGCTGCTGTTCCTGACGTTTCAAAGGCAACGGTAAAACTGTATATAAAATGAGATTCACCGTTGAGCTGTATTTGTGCAAAGCGGCTGTTTCCAAGCTTAGGCGAGGGTAAGTCTTGCGAAATACTTGCGCCTAAAAAAGAATTCGAAAACCATACAATAGGAAGTTGCTCAGAATCGGTGAGCGGAACAAGTGAATTATCACTTGATATAAACGCATAAAGACCAGAGTTAATGACATTAAATTGATTTTCTAATAAGGCCTCGGGCATCTGTAACTCGCCATTTTCAATTTCGGTGACAGCCAGTATTGAATAAAAATACGCATTTAACTGTTCTTTAACATTAGCCCTAACCTGACGTTCAAATGCATTGTTTAAAGCAATTCCAATGCTCGGTAATACCACCACAATAATTAACAGGGCACTCACCATAATGCGAGTGCGCAAAGAATTAAAAGGGTTGTTTGGCCTATTGAGCTTATTTGAGTTAGCGCCGCTGATCATTAAACTCTACCTTAACGGTCACAAACTTGCCTCACCGAGTAGTTTGAGTTTATAGCCTTGCCCTCTAAGCGTCTCAATTGGGCCAATTTGACCGTCGGGATCCAACTTTTTACGCAAGCGACGAATAAATACCTCAATGACATTTGAGTCTAAATCGAAGTCTTGATCATATATATGTTCAATTAACATGCTTTTAGACTTTACTTCGCCTACATGCATCATCAAATATTCTAATAGTTTATATTCCGAGCTGCTTAAGTTTATTGACTCATTTCCCATTTTAATTTTGTGGGTGCTGGTATTTAAGCTCAAAGGACCATTTTGAATTAATGCACTGGACTTACCTGCCGAACGTCTTATTAGCGCATTAATCCTAGCTATCAGCTCTTTGGGATGAAAAGGCTTGGTTAGGTAGTCATCAGCCCCTGCGTCTAAACCTTCTACTTTATCTTGCCAATTGTCCCGCGCGGTTAAAATGAGTATAGGATAGCCTTGATTAGCTGCGCGTAACTGCGAAATTAGCCCAATGCCATCGAGTTTTGGCAAACCTAAATCGATAATAGCCGCATCGTAAGGATATTCCTGGCCTTGAAACAAGCCCTCTTCACCATCGCTGACTGTATCGATAGTGTAATGGGCGTCTAGCAAATGTTGTTTTAAATTTGTTTGAAGGGCTAAGTCGTCTTCAACAAGCAATAATCGCATGGCTTCTTCCTTATTATTGGACTGAGCATAACTGATAACGGCTTAGCGCCTAATCATTTGTCCAGAAATAGCGTCAATATACACATAGAAAACAATACCATCGTTGCCGAGCAGTTTTGCTTTATAACCGGGATTCCCATTAACCTTATTAGACGATACGCTTAATACTTTAGCGCGGTATGTTTTTTTTATCATTTGTGTAGCTTGCTTACTATTTTTAACTTTATAATCTTGCTTAACATTCTTATTTGGTGCATCTATAACGCGTTCGCCAGACGTATTTAATCTATAATTTGCCGCAGCCTCGGGCGCAGGAAACATAAACAAACCGACAATTAATAACACTAACGCTATTTTCATAAACTCCTCCCATACCAGCTGATACATTTTAGTTTAGAAGATCCTTTAAAACCAAGAAACATAATAAGCACACTAGGATGTAGTTTATCATTTTAGTTATCTTGTTCGTTATCTATTTTGATTTCATTATTAAGCCCAAAACATGAACATTAGCTGAATAGGGTCTTAGCGCGATGATTTACCCAACCTTTGTTGGCATAATTATTTAAAAAAGTATTTGACGTGTTCAGCTTGTATTCATCTGAGATGGTTTTAAATGATAAAAGACAAAACACGCAAATGAAACGGAGATTGATTATGAATACGATCAACAATAAGACCCCCCCCACAAGCGCAAGTATACATTGCCCAATGCGCAATATGGCTTACAACTTTAGCAAGCTTGCATTTTATGTAGTGCTTGCAACTAATTTTGGCGTCCTTTATATTGCGACAAGTTCAAACGCTACAGCTTTTAACACTCAAAGTGACTTACTAAGCTCACGCTCATCTGCGGTAAACGATGAAGATAAACCCGCTATGCAAGCCACTATGCCAAATAACCTAGGTAATAACGAGGCTCGACAAGCTGCATTAATGGCGATTAATCAGCTTGAACTTGCAACTAGGCAACGAAAAACCCGTGACCAAGTTATACACGAACGCAAAGAAAAGTTTACTAGCAAAAATGCCGTTGTAGGGACATTATCGGCTCAAAGTGCTCGTTCAGGCAATTATACAGAATTTGGTATTTATGATGCTTCAAGCAGATTACTTGAAGACTTCGATTATGACGGATTTTACCAAACCTTTAGTATAACCTTCGACGCTGATGTTTATGGTCAATATGCTGGGGAGCGAGCAAATGTGTTTGCCGACCTTTATTTAAGTCACGACGGTGGCCCCTGGGAGCTATATTTCACCACCGACTTCTTCACAATAGTAGACGATATAAGCGAGGATGAATTTGAAGTGATAACCACATTAGATTTTGGCTACACTACCAGTCATTATAACGTTTTAATAGATTTGTACGAAGTCACTCATTACGAACCGGTTGCAACAATTAGCAGCGAATATGTTGAAGCTTTATATGCTTTGCCTTTAGAAAGTTCTATCAACGATGAATATGTTGTTGTCGAGTCTTATCCATCAACAGTAATAGTTGGAGGAGGAGTGTCAATTTATGGTTTACTAGCACTCGTATTGGCCCTTGGACTACGTTTTGTCAGGCGCTACAAAGAAAATCAGTAATAACCATAAAGCATGATACTTGTTGCTCGTTTTAAGCCAACAAGTATCAACCTTACATTAAGGAAGCTAGGTATTCGACAAGTGCATTTTCATCCCAAATCTCAATACCTAAATCTTGCGCTTTAGTTAATTTTGAACCTGCCTTTTCGCCCGCTACCAACAAATCTGTCTTTGCTGAAATACTGCCTGATACCTTTGCACCCAACTCTTGCAGCTTAGATTTAGCTTCAGTGCGCCCCATTTGAATCAAAGTGCCAGTTAGCACAATGGTTTTGCCCAACAAAGGCTGTTTGTCTTGCGATGGCGGCGCTATAGTCGGCCATGTAATACCTGCCGCAACAAGCTTATTTAATACGGAAATATTCAAAGGCTCGCGCAAAAATTCATATAAATGTTTGGCGACAATTTCACCCACTTCTTGGACCTCTTTAAGTGCCTCCAAATCGGCATTAAGCACAGCGTCTGCAGTTCGAAAATGAAGCGCTAAATTGCGCGCCGTCGACTCACCTACTTCACGAATACCCAGTGAATATAAAAATTTAGGCAGGGTCGTTTTTTTCGACTCTTCAATTGCCCTCAACAAGTTTACTGCAGATTTTTCAGCAAAACGTTCAAGCGATATTAATTGAGACAAGCGCAAAGCAAAAATATCAGCCGGGTCTTGAATAAGTTTTTCATCTACCAGTTGGTCTACAATTTTGTCACCTAAGCCTTCAATATCGAAGGCTTTGCGTGAAGCAAAATGTTTTATAGCTTGTTTGCGCTGTGCTGCGCATATAAGCCCGCCGGTGCAGCGCATAACCGCTTCATTTTCAACTCGCTCAACATGCGAGTGACAAATAGGGCATTCGCTAGGAAAAGCAATAGCTGCAGTATTATGAGGTCTTTTACTCATTACCACCGACACCACCTGCGGGATAACATCGCCTGCGCGCCTAATGATAACGGTATCGCCTACTCGCACGCCTAGTCTGTTAATCTCATCTTGATTATGTAAAGTGGCATTGGACACTGTTACGCCCCCAACAAAAACTGGTTCTAGACGAGCAACAGGAGTAATTGCACCAGTGCGGCCAACCTGAAACTCGACGTCTCTTAAGATGGTAAGTTCTTCTTGTGCTGGAAACTTCTGAGCCATTGCCCACCGCGGCGCTTTTGATACAAAGCCCAGCCTATTTTGTAAAACTATATTGTTTACTTTAAACACTACGCCATCAATATCGTAAGTTAAGCTGTTTCGCAAACTCCCTATTTGACCAAAATAATCAAGGCACGCATTAAAACCTTCTACCACTTGGGTTTCTTTACACAGTGGCAAGCCAAGTGTTTCTAAACACGCTAAGCGCTCACTATGACTTTGAGCTTGGCTAATTTCACCGCCCTCAACAACCCCTACCGAATAAGCATATAGCCGCAGTGGTCGTGATGCGGTAATTTTTGAATCAAGCTGTCGAAGTGAGCCAGCAGCTGCGTTTCTTGGGTTGACGAATACTTTGTTGCCTGCCGCTTTTTGCTCTTCATTTAATACTTCAAACCCTCGTTTTGGCATAAATACCTCCCCTCTAACCTCAAGACGGTTGGGTATATTTACGCCCCTTAGTCTTAATGGGACATTGGCAATAGTTTTTACATTCGCGGTAATGTTTTCACCCACTTGTCCATCGCCTCGGGTGGCTGCTTGTTTAAGTACTCCGTTTTCATACAAAATACTAACCGCTAACCCGTCCAATTTGGGTTCGCATGCAAACTCAATAGTTACACTGGTATTTAAACGGTCTTTTATGCGCTGTTCAAACGCCCGTAAATCTTCATCTGCAAAACCATTATCTAAAGACAGCATAGGAATTTCGTGTTGAATTTGGTCAAATTTAGCAAGTGCTGCTCCGCCCACTTTTTGACTGGGTGAGTCCGGCGAACTCAAGCTTGGGTAGGTTTTCTCAATCGCTATTACTTCTTGCATTAAGCGGTCGTACTCTATATCGGGGACACTTGGATCATCTAGCACGTAATACTGGTAATTATAATTTTCAATAGTAGTTTTTATTTTATCAAGGTATGCGTTGGCAGCCTCAGGGGAATCAAAACTAGGGGTCATTCATTTTTCCACTACAGTCGTTTCGCATTTAACAATGCGATTGTTTTTTAGTTTATTGGTTTAGTTTGAAATAATCTTTTATTTAGCGCTTTACTTAGGTCTGAACTCTGCTAAGTCTAGCTATGCGCCTACGCTCAAACTCTCGTATACGCTCAACATACTGCTGTAGGCTTTGTTTACTTAAGCCCACCTTGTTGCCGTCAAGGATTCTACAACCAAATTCATCAGATAATTTACGCGCGGCGTTATGCATCATATTAAATACTTGCTGTGGGTCACCCTCAATAGGTAACATCATAAACAACGATAAACCGTAGGTACTGAAATTTTCAATATTATCTATGTCAAACACACCTGGTTTAAACATGTTTGTTAAGCTAAACAGTATTGGGCCCTTGCCGTTTGTATTTACATGGCGATGAAATATATCGTGTTCACCAAACTTAAACCCTAAAGTGAGGAGCATCGGTAGCAAACTAGCACCACTAATTGGATTTTGGTCACTGGAGCGCACATTAAGCACCAAAACATCCGTTTCACCAACAGTGGGCTTTGATGATTCATCGGCCTGGTTAGCTTTGTTTTTTTCCCCCCCAGCAATAGTTTCATCGTGTTTTGCCCCTTGC
>JBLHMY010000131.1:0-6900 GCA_047621065.1 Glaciecola sp.
CAAAGTTCATGGAAATAACGGACGAAAAATTGAGTGCGTTTTTAGATGCAGAGTTAACACCTAGTGATATGGAAAAAATTCGTGAGGCTATCGAATTAGATGATGACTTAGTCATGCGTTTAGCGGAACTTAGTCAAGTTGACCAATGGGTAGTTGAAAATGCTGAAATAATGGATGCAACGCCAGTGCCTGATAAGCTTATAGAGCTTGCACAGCAAATTGATAAGGGACAAACCCTTACTAATGTAGTGCATATGTCTAAATGGAAAATAGCAAAAACAAAAATAAACATGCCAATGTCTGCAGCCGCCAGCGTGGTATTGGCAATAACCGTTGGTGTAGCTACCATAACTTATCAGGGTAAGCAGACTATTTCTAATGATATAGTTAAGCTATTAGATTCGTCTATTAGCGGCAGCACAAGCTTAACCACCGACAATACAAGTGTTAAAGCTCAGCTTAGTTTTGCTAATCAAAATGGTAATTTATGTCGTCAGTATTTGTTAAGTAAAGGCCAAGCTAACTCAACAAACATTGCTTGCAAGGAAAATAATAGCTGGCTTCTACATGCGTCTATTCAAGCAAGTAATATTGATACTCAAAACTATCAAACCGCCAGTAAGGAACAACAATTAGAGCAAGTAATAGACAGCATGATTAGTGGTGCGCCGTTAAATAAAGAGCAGGAAAAAAACGCCATTCTAGAACAATGGCAATTAAAATAACTATACGAGGTGAAATATGAAAATAATCATGCTTTTTTTATCTATAACCATGTTGATGGCCGGCTGTGCCTCAAAACCTAGCTATCGCCCCGCAACTAATGGTTCAGTAGGACATAGCGAGCAAAAAATATCCAACGACAGATATAGAGTACAATTTAAAATATACTCTAACAGTGTCGCCGAGGCGACCGATTTTGCTTTACTAAGGTCTGCACAATTAACACAGCAAGCAGGATTTGACTGGTTTATTGTTACGACTAAAGAAACTTTTGTCGAGTCAAGAAAAATGGAACCGGCGCTTAGCATTGGTTCGTCACAAAGCAGCCAAACGGCTAGGCAATGCGGTTTACTCACATGTAATACTTATAAGCGGCCCATAAACACAATGGATACTTCTATTGAGCTTGGAACACTAAACCACCGTAAAGAAGTACACACAGTTTTAGATATTAGGATGGGTAAAGGTATGAAGCCTAATGACAACAGTTACGGCGCGCAAGATGTCATTAACAACCTAGAATATAAAGCCCAATAATCTACTGTAAAAATAACAGCGCTGATTGAACAAGTATGTTATTTACCCTACAAGAATGATAAATAATCGAGTATGTTTAGATTTTTAAATAGAACGTTTGTTTAAGCAACAGCTATCTGGTTTTGGTTTAATAGCGTAACCAGATAGCTCTAAAAACCAAGCCTTATTTTGATGTGCTCTAATTTCATTTGATTTTTAGACGATAAGGTCACACTTTTTAACTCTTTGTAAAGTTTATTGGCGTACAAACCTTGAAACTCTAGTTGCTCAATTTCGGCCATACACTGCAGTAAGTTAAGCGAAAAAGCAGGAATGCCAGGAAACATTTTATATGCTTTGTGAAAATAGGATAGCGCTTGGGAGTACTCTTTCGCCTGATAAAGCGCATTGCCTGATTCATTTTTTTGCAATGCTCTGTCTTTTTGCAAGTGATTAGTTTCTTCAATATCACTTATAATATTTGAACATATTAATTGTTCAATATGATTACCCTTCCCGAGTAAATAATTGTCGCACTGTTCTAAAATTTCTTTGGCTTTTTCAGTTTGTCCTATTCCAAACCAAACTTTCACTGCATCTATCATAGTAGTTGCATGAATATTTTGAATATGGTCAAGCGAACCCGACGTTTCAATTATATTTTGAGCTTTTTCGTTATTACCTTCAATAATATAGGCGAGGGCTAGCATATAGTCTTTTTGTAATTCCGATTGACGATCATTTGCCGTTCTGGCTGCTTTACCGATTAACTTGCGAGCGGCAGACAGGTTTGTTTTTTTTGCCTCTTCCTTTGCCAATTGCTCTTGCTGATCTGGCGCGGTGTTATCAATAACAAAGCTTTCAGCCAATTGAATGTGAAATCTAGCCAACTCAAGGGCATATTCAATCATTCGGTCTTTTATCGACAAATTACTTTGAATTTTTTTCTCAAGCAGTGCTTGTGCCAGCTGATGCTTGTCTTGCATATTGTATGCAAGAACTTTTAGTCGTGTGGTTTGCATGGTGAGCTCGCTTTCTTTGATATTGTCTAGCATCAACTCAGCTTCATTAAACTCTTCTTTGCCAATAGCTACGCTTGCCATCCATTCATACGCTTTGTCTTTGGTAAGACTTGCTGAAATAAGATGGTTGAGCATTTTTTGGCACTGCTCCCATTTACCGGTAAAAAACTCACTTTTTATTAATCCCCAATGCGCCCACAGCACATTGGATGATTTTTTTAGCACATTAGAATAAAGTGATATAGCCTCGGGGTATTTTTTGTCGGCTAGTAGTAAACGTCCTTTTAGTTTTAAAAAATCATTTACAAAGCGTTTATTGTCGTTTGTTTTGATTTTTTCATCGATCAGTTTAAGTGCCTGAAAATTTTCATTTTTGCTCATGTATTGTAGTGCGGGCAATATTTGTGAACGTAATTTTAAATAATGCGCTAAATTAACCGCAAGACTTTTAATGGTATAAGGTTTTATTAGAATGAAATCGGGGTGTAATTCTAATATTTGTCCAATAGTTTGCGGCATGCTATCGGATGTAACAAATATTAATCCAGTCGATGCTTTAAATAATTCACGCTCTTGTAGTGAGTTTATCCATTCCACCCCATTTTTACTTTGACCTAAATGGTAATCCATTAATATTAAGTCAAAATTATTTAAGCGTAGTCCATTTTTTAGCTCAGCGCCGTTGCTATAACTGGATACTTCAAAGTTATCAATGCCCATTAAATGGCTGCGTAAATTAGTACGTGCTGTTGCATTGTCTTCTACAATGGCAACGCTTAATGGCTTTGCCTGTGGGACAGAATACCTAGGTGCTGAATGCATAAAATAGAAAACCTTAAGAAAAAGAAGTCAATGCTAATTCACAAAATAAGCAATTGTCGAACATGCTATTGCATAGTCTTGTACTGTGTTATCGGAAAATTTCGACGATTTATTAGTTTAATTCAGAATTAAACCTGAATAATTACTTTTACAATAAATATGAAAATAACTAACAGATGATTTACAAATCCCCCTAATATCATTTATAGTTGACGTTAACGTAAAGGTGAACTAGAAATATTGATTCACTCAATCCAAACAACAATTATCAACACCCGCGATTAATATTAACTAGGAGCATTTACATGAATACAGTTGCCCAGCTCATAAACGGCCAATTTGAGACCTCTACTTCGACACAATTTATAAAGGTTCAAAATCCTGCTACGAATGAAGATATTTCGCAAATACCTGTCTCAACAAAACAAGACATGGAACGCGCTATACAAAGCGCCCAAAGTGCATTTGATACGTGGAAGAAGGTTCCTGTGTCTGAGCGTGCAAGAGTTATGCTTAGATATCAACATTTGCTAAAACAGCATCATGATGAGATTGCGATAATTTTATCAAAGGAAACAGGTAAAACCTTCGAAGATGCGAAAGGAGACGTTTGGCGAGGTATTGAAGTGGTTGAACAAGCCGCTAACGTCGCTGCTTTAATGATGGGTGAAACCGTAGAGAACGTTGCTCGAAATATTGATACTTATAGCATGATTCAACCACTAGGGGTGTGTTTAGGCATAACCCCGTTTAATTTTCCCGCAATGATACCGCTTTGGATGTTTCCTATGGCAATTGCCTGTGGTAACACTTTTGTATTAAAACCATCAGAGCAAGACCCAAATACGCCTATGAAGTTAGCTGAGTTATTTGTGCAAGCAGGTGCCCCTGCTGGTGTGCTTAATATTGTGCATGGCGGTAAAGACGAGGTTAATTTTTTACTTGAACACGAAGGCATAAAAACAGTTTCTTTTGTGGGCAGCGTGCCCGTGGGTCAACATGTTTATAAAACAGCTTCCCAAAACATGAAACGGGCCCAGTGTTTTGCAGGCGCTAAAAATCATTTAGTGGTTATGCCCGATGCAAACAAAGAGCAGGTAATTAATAATTTAGTTGGCGCAAGCGTTGGTGCAGCGGGGCAGCGCTGTATGGCTATTTCAGTCGCTATTTTTGTAGGCGAGAGTAAAGAATGGATTAACGAACTAGCCGAAAAAATTGGTGAAGTTACACCTGGCCTTTGGGATGATCCAAAAGCAGGCTTTGGCCCACTTATTTCAGCGCAAGCCAAGGCTCGGGTTTTGTCGCTAATAGAAAAAGGCAAACAAGAGGGGGCAACGTGTTTGGTTGATGGTTCTAAATTTACTTTATTGGGGTATGAACAAGGCAATTGGGTTGGTCCAACAGTGTTTACCGATGTGACCACCGATATGCAAATTTATCAACAAGAAATATTTGGTCCTGTACTGTGTTGTATGCAAGTAAGCACTTTAGCGGATGCAATTAAACTTATTAACAGCAATCCTTTTGGTAACGGCACTTCAATTTTTACTGCCAGTGGCGCCGCTGCAAGAACCTTTCAAAGCAACGTAGAAGTGGGCCAAGTTGGTATAAACATACCGATACCCGTAGCGTTACCATTTTTCTCTTTCACCGGTTGGAAAAACTCTTTTTATGGTGACCTGCATGCTTATGGCAAGCAAGGGGTGCGCTTTTATACCGAGACCAAAACGATTACCGCCAGATGGTTTGATGACGAAACTGTCTCAGGACCAAATATGTCGATTAATTTGCGTTAATACATACGCTAATAATGACTTAAATAAATTACCAGTGAGCACTACTAATGAACTTTGAACTGACCGATGATCAACTCGCTTATAGCGAAACAGCAAGACAATTTGCTGAGCAAGAAATGGCACCTTTTGCGGCGAAATGGGATCGCGAACATCATTTCCCTGTTGATGTGATAAAAAAAGCCGGTGACTTAGGGTTCTGCGGTTTATATACGCCCGAGGATGCAGGTGGTTTAGGCTTGTCACGACTCGACTCATCTATTATTTTCGAACAGCTTGCGATGGGTTGCACAACCACCACCGCTATGCTTACTATCCACAATATGGCAACCTGGATGGTAGCAACGTGGGGCACTAATGATGTAAAAAATGAATGGATGGAATCGTTGGTATCAGGTGAGAATATTGCTAGCTATTGTTTGACTGAAGCCAGTAATGGTTCAGACGCGGCCAATATGAAAAGTACTGCAAAACGTCAGGGCGATAATTATTTACTAAATGGCGCTAAGGCATTCATATCGGGAGCCGGTTCAACCCAAGTGTTGGTTGTGATGGCACGCACCGGCGGTAAAGGTGCAAATGGCATATCGGCATTTTTTTTACCGGCAAATACTCCCGGTATTCAATATGGTAAAGCAGAAGAAAAAATGGGATGGAACGCCCAGCCCACCCGAACGGTAAGTTTTGATGACGTCACAATACCAAAAAGTTATCTGCTTGGTGAAGAAGGGCAGGGTTTTAAATTTGCCATGCAGGGCCTTGATGGCGGCCGCATAAATATTGCTACTTGTTCAATAGGCACTGCGCAACAAGCCTTAAATACCGCTGCTGCTTATATGCAAGAGCGTGAGCAGTTTGGTAAGCCTTTGAGTACGTTTCAAGCATTGCAGTTTAAACTTGCTGATATGGCCACAGAGCTTGTTGCCGCTAGGCAATTAGTGCGGTTAGCGGCAAGTAAAGTAGATACTAACAACGTTGATAAAAGCACCTATTGCGCAATGGCTAAACGCTTTGCAACCGATGTAGGCTTCGAAGTATGTAATCAGGCGCTGCAAATTCATGGCGGCTATGGTTATATCAAAGAGTATCCATTAGAGCGTCACGTTCGCGATGTGCGAGTGCATCAAATATTGGAAGGCACCAACGAAATTATGCGCGTGATCATTGCTCGAAGGTTATTGTCTGACCTACGCGAAGTACTTTAGAGGAAACTGCAGCCATGACAGATAAAATAATAATTAGTGTATTGAAGACCCAATGTGACTTATCACTTGGGTGTATTACCTTGCACAAACCTAAGGCACTTAATGCGCTCGACCTCGATATGGTACAAGCAATTCAAGTACAATTAAATAACTGGCGAAACGATGCTAGTATAGGCGCTGTGTTTATCGATAGCGAAGGCGATAGAGCCTTCTGCGCTGGCGGCGATATAGTGTCTATGTATCAGTCTATGGCGCAGCAACAAAAAGATAAACCTAACAGTTTGCCTGACTTTATGGCGCAGTTTTTCGAACAAGAGTATCGTCTTGATTATGCTATACATGCTTATCCAAAGCCCATAGTTTGTTGGGGTAACGGTATTATTATGGGCGGTGGTTTAGGCATTTTTGCGGGTGCTAGTCATAAAATAGTGACTGAAACCGCTCGTGTTGCAATGCCTGAAATTACCATTGGCTTATTTCCTGATGTAGGCGCCAGTTACTTTTTAAATAAAATGCCTCAAGGCGTTGGTAAATTTTTAGCACTAAGTGCTGCAAGTATAAATGCTGTTGACTGCATAAGCATTGGCTTAGCCGATGCCTTTATGCCACATCACAAAAAACAGGCGTTATTATTGGCATTAGCACAGCTTAATCAGCTTAATGAAAATAGCATAAGTACTACTATTTCAGTCTTACATAAAGACAGCTCTACCGAGCAGGAATGGGCAAGCCTTAGTGGTAAATTAACGCCTCTATTACCCTTATTGTCGTCTTTGGCTTCACTAGAAGATATGAGTGAAATAGACGTTTTTTTTACTG
>JBLHMY010000132.1:0-6884 GCA_047621065.1 Glaciecola sp.
GTAATCGCCTTAACCTTTCTACAGTATCGGTAATTCCCCACTTAGCCTCATTTTTATGGGGCTGTTTTATCTTTAGGGTGTACTAAATTTTATTGTTGCATCAACTTTCTAAACACATCTTATTAATGTGTCTATATAATTTGATTATTTATGCATGCATAATTTACAGAGATAAAGATTTTGGTTTACAACACATACTAGTGAAATTGTAAGCAGTTTTATAATATATATACTTTTACCGCTGAGGAATTACACATGAGTGCTGCAGTTATGCTTACCGGTTTTACCCTTGGCATTTCATTAATTCTCGCTATAGGCGCCCAAAATGCTTTCATACTGAAGCAGGGATTAAAACAGCAGCATGTGTTTATTGTATGCCTAATTTGCGCACTGTCAGATGCAATACTTATATCCGCTGGGGTTGCTGGTTTTGGCGCTATCGTAAAGCAGTTTCCGCTTATAGAACAAATTTCTCGCTATGCTGGTGGGGCATTTCTATTTGTATATGCGCTATTGAGTTTTAAGTCGGCCGTTACCGCAAAACATGTAATGACAGCTCAGGGCAAAGACGTAGGTAGCGCGGCAACCGCAGTAATAACCTGCTTAGCTTTCACGTGGTTAAATCCCCATGTATATTTAGATACTGTAATTTTACTTGGCTCAATTTCAACTCAATATGAAGGCCAGCAAGTTTCGTTTGTTACCGGCGCTGTACTGGGATCTTTTGTATTTTTCTTTTCTTTAGGTTACGGCGCCAAACTCCTTATTCCCATTTTTCAAAAACCAAATGCTTGGAAGGTATTGGAGTTTATTATAGGCGCGGTAATGCTCGCTCTAGCGCTTAGCTTAGTTACCTAAAAATTACCCTGTCTTTGCTTGATCTGCTTTAAATGCTGTCTGTAATAGCCGTAAGTCTTGGCCCGTTGGATCTTCATGCACTTGTAGTGTAAATTCATGCAATACCGCTAGCACATGATCCAATATATCCGATTGAATATCTTCATATTCATTCCAGTTAGTAGTGTTAGTAAAGGCATAGATTTCCATCGGCAAGCCTAAATTACTCGACTGGAGCTGGCGTACTATTAAGGTCATATCTTGACGAATTTTAGGGTGGGTCTTTAAATATGACACCAAATATTGCCTGAAAGTACCTATATTAGTAAGCCTGCGGCCGTTCAACAGTATCGACATATCTGTTTTTGAAGAAGAGTTGTTATCTTTTATTTGCGCAAGCTTGCTTTCTAAATACGGTGCTAACAAATCAGCTTTATACAAACGATTTAGGGTTTTCTCATCTAAAAACCCAATACTGCTCATTTGTAAATAAATACAGCGTTTTATACGCCTACCACCAACTTCGGTCATCCCACGCCAGTTTTTAAACGAATCAGAAATAAGCGCATAAGTAGGAATGGTGGTAATAGTTTTGTCCCAATTACGCACTTTCACCGTGGTGAGGGCAATATCGATGACATCACCGTCGGCGCCATATTTGGGCATTTCTAGCCAATCACCTATCGAGAGCATATTGTTTGCAGAAAGCTGAATACCGGCCACCAAGCCTAATATAGGGTCTTTAAATACCAACAGTAAAATAGCAGAAATAGCGCCTAATCCACTTAGTAGCAGCAAAGGTGACTTGTCCATTAACAACGACACTATAAGTATGCCCGTTAAGACACTAGCAATGAGCTTAACAGTTTGCAGTAAGCCTTTAAGCGGAAATTGAGACCGTATAGTACGTAAATCAGTAAGTGCTTGAAAGATATCCAGCAGAGTGAAAAACGCGAGCAACGAAAACACAATTATGCTTTGTTCGCTTAGTGCCTCCATAATCCGAAGGGTAAATGTTCCCTCCTCAAACCACACGCCAGCTTGCACAAGTACAACAGTAGATTGAATAATAAACGAAACACGTCGCAGTAGTTTATGCGACAAGGCCGTTAACTGCGAGCGTGTCTGGCGCCTTTGTTCATATCTCGTTATTAATCTGTGCGCAATCACGCGCAAGGAAATATGCAGTAACACCGCAAGCAAAACGATCCAGCCTATTGCCAGTATGTTGAAATAAAATGTCGCTTCGCCCGGGACATACGTCTCTAACCACGTTAAGGTGGTGCCTTTAAACTGTGCCCTCAACTCTTCCATTTACTGTCCTTTTACGACTGTTCTTGTGCCAAAACTGGCGATATACAAACTAAATAATACTA
Source organism: Glaciecola sp. (assembly GCA_047621065.1). GTDB lineage: Bacteria > Pseudomonadota > Gammaproteobacteria > Enterobacterales > Alteromonadaceae > Glaciecola. Next base: position 2,214 of record JBLHMY010000132.1, read on the forward strand.
TATACTAAGCTAGTACACCTACTTTTCTATTTTTTCAAATATCGCGCCTTGAACTATCGGCCTTACCGAGTTGGGATTGATACATGCACTCACATAAATTTGTGTTCATAAGAAGTCGTGCCACAACACGAGTTTAGGTAAACTCTTCACAAAGAGAGGATTTAAAGGATGAGTCAAATGTTTCAGGCATTACCAACCCTAGAGTGAGCGAAAGGCTAGTCGCCAGTGACCTTGTACTGGCAATTGGTAAGCATGCGATGATGAAACTTTTGATAGCCTAATTGCTTAAGCATCAATCTTTACTGATACTATACTAAAATATGCACACTGCTTTTATCAAACTATACTGTGCATGTTAAGTCCGAATTGTGATGCTAATACGGGTTTGAGTATTCTTAATGCTTTGTAACCAAATTTCTCTTTATTGTCGGGACTTTTGGAAGCAACACTATCAGCACTCGCAATTATAGAAAAATCAATTACTTCAGGTGACACAAAATGGTTACCCGTAGCGCTATAGAATACTTTTACTTCTGGAGAAATTGGTGACTTTTTATTAGTTTTGGTGACCAGGCCAATGCGCTTATTAGACAACGCTACTAAACTACCAACGGGGTAAATCCCCATACACCTTATGAATTGAAGGACTAATTTTTGATCATACCCATAGTCTGGATTACTTAATACTTTCATAGCAGCAGCCGGAGACAGTTGCAACTTATGGTCACGCGCAGTTATTAAGGCATCATAACAATCTACAATAGCTAGCATACGGCTAAACTTATGGATTTTTGAACCTGAATAACCGTTTGGATAGCCACTTCCATTTAGTCTTTCATGATGCTGTTCAATCGCCAACAAATATTCACGATTTAATTTTAAGGGCGCTAATATGTTCAATGAATATGATACATGCAGCTTTATTTCGTCTTGTTCACTTTCGGTCAAAGTGCCTTTTTTAAGCCGTATTGCTTCTGGGACCTTAACCATGCCTACGTCGAACAAATAGCCAATTAATGCTAATTTTTCACATTCTTCTTTTGACCAGTTCAATTGATGCGCAAAATAACAGATTAAGGTGGCTACATGAATTGAATGATTAGCGATATAATTGCCAGAGTGCATAATCATAGACATACACAACAGTGCATCAGGATTTCGGACTAAACTGGCGTACACGTTTGCCACTAGTGTTTTTGTTTCAGCAAAGTCTATTGACTGGCCTTTATGTATTGCGGTAGTAAAATTTGTGTAAATAGATTCGCTTATTTTGAGCAAATTGGCCGCGTTATCAAACTCAAGCTTGTTGATAGATGAATCTGAAACCAGCGTTGGCTTAATTGCCGCTAAGGTGTGCTTTTTACGCTCAAATAATCTATTTCTTTGCGCATTCAATTTAATTAACGCTTGCCCTGCCTTAACCTCAGGATATTCAACTACAACAGACTTTACGCCACTGGCGGCGAGTTGCTCAATAATGCTTAGATGTTTTATTTCGCCTTTCTTTTTAACACCTAAGGTACCCGCTTGCTCCGCAATTGCGTGCACCACCATACCCAGCGTTAGTTCACCTATAGCGACAATTTGTAGCTGCTTTGATAACGCAGCGTTTCTCACAATCGGGTTTTCGGTCATAATTATTCACAAATTTATTATATACAATGGTATCGACCAATAGCATTAAAGGCTAAAGCCGAGATTTGTATAATATATTTTTGTGTAAACGACAGACACAAAAAAGCCGATAATATAATGCGTATCGGCTTTTAGCTTTACCTATATTTTTATGTTCTTACAAAGACCGCTTAGCCTTTTTTCATCCAAGCTGAACACCAGCCTTTGGCTGCTACAACCTTTCCTGGAAAAATTGCACATGGGCGCCATTCTGTGCCATCTTCGCCTTGTATATACATGCAGTTATCGCAGTAAGCACCTTCTACTTGTGATTCATGGACATATTGTAAAGCCTGAGCAGTGGGGTCATCTAGTGATAATTTTTCTTGGGCGCTTGCTCTTAATGTTACGCCACCAAGGGTAAGGCCAATTAGGCCAGAGCCTGTTAATTTTAGAAAGTTACGACGATTTACTGGTTGCATATTTTTTCCTTTTGGAGAATGCTAATGAGAACAATTCTTTTTTACATGGCCCCACAAACAATAAAGGCCCGCGAAAAATCGCAGGCCTTATGGGTATATGCTTTATACTGTGTGCTAATTAGAATAGTTTGTAAAGGCGTTTATATACTTTATTAACGAGTGTTAATAAAAATGAACACTCGTACCTTGGACCACACTGTTTAAACAATCCAAGCTCATTTTAGAGCTTCGTTGGCGCATTCACCTTAAACACTAGCTACGATTTTGAGTATTAATTGAGCCTTGGCCACTTAATCAACTAACACATAAAATTAACCGTTGCTCAAGATTTAGGCGTATTAATATGCTGCCATATAGATGTTAAGGATTGTTCTGGTTTGGCATAGCCGTAGCGATCAATCCTTGCGGTAGTATGATAGCTGTCTAAACAAGATACGGCGATTGACTGAGCTTTTTCAATATCCACATACCCATCTTCAAATACAATGTTGTCATCCAGTTCAACTTGTACTACCGCGCCAATAACAAGCTCGGTCTGGTTAAGTTCAATTACTGTGATTTGCTCAACTTTCAAGGCAATACGTATTTTAGATTCCGCCACGAACGGTGCTTTTACCAGAGAAGATAATTGCGGCGTTAACCCTACCGCTTCGAACTCACTTTCCTCGCTGGGATAGTTAGCACTGCATTGATGAGCTTTTTCGGCAAAGGTCTTATGCACATGATTAATTGTGTATACGCCAGTGTCTTTGATGTTTTGCAAGGTGTCACGCTTAACCGTATGCGGACGTATCAACATTCCAATAAGCGGCGGATTCGCTCCCACATGAAATACCGAGCTCACCATCGACAAATTATTAACGCCTTCAATACTTTGAGTACCAATAAGGTTAGCGCTCTTGAAGCCGGATAAAGAATTAATAAAATTAGCCCGTGTACGCTGCGGTAAATCCAATATTGCGCGTTCATTAAATATTTTAATTGGCATTATTCGTCATCTCGTTTGGCAATAATTTCCAAACCAAATCCGTTGTCAATTATTAACACTTCTATGGGCGAACAACAAATTTGACAATCAACAATTTGTTGTTGTCCAATATCATTGTCTTCATCTATTTCAATGTCGTTTATTGTCATGCAATACGGACATTCAAAGCGCTCTGCGCGGGATAAACTCATAAATATAGGTTTCTCTTTTATTAATTCACTATGCAACTATGTATGTTTACGGGAAAACCTAGCGTCTGGATTGTTAACTTTTTATTCAATGTCAAAATAAACAGTTTAACAGGTCTGATTTAATACTGTATATTAAACCAGTACTGTAATGCGGATTTTGCGTATTACCTAAAACCTATTCTACACGGCAAAAATTCATGGCATTTCGCGATTTACCTACATTTTATTATCACACTCATTTTTCTGAATTTCTTGATTTTGTGAAGGGCCCTAGTGCACATTTACTTAGCCCTGAAGATAACGGTTTTTTGAACAATTATCAGCAAACTAGTCACTTGCAGCAATGTTTGGTTGTAAGATTAATCAATAGGAAATATCCACTGGTTAAACGCAGCTCGTTGCGCTTTACTGAAATACCCTTTGCTGAAGAGATGTTGAGCGAATTAGGCGCGTTGGGCTTTATAAGAAATGTACAAATACAAGATGTTACAGCCCTACTTACACTATTAACCAAGCCCGAACTAGCGGCCTTATATGAAGAAGTTGCAAATACAAATTCGCCCCGCTTAGTCAAAAGTGCAAACAAAGCCTCTTTCACCGAACACTGCCTAAAACTATGCCAGCATAAAATTGTTAATAGTGTTGTAGTGCAAGACTACACTGTGCGCGCCACTGACAAATTCATCGATTACTTCTTATTCTTATATTTTGGTCACACCAATGGTCGACTAAACCAATTTTCTATGCGTGATTTAGGTCTAATGCGTACCCGCGACGAACAAGCCCAAATGCAATCTCGTTTTGCTGATTATGAAAGTGCATACAGTTGCTTCGAATTAACTTGTGCATACAACCAAGTCAAAAAAAAGGTTTTTGAAAACGAAATATCAATACTCAGCTTTTTGGCTGACTTGCCCCCAGCAAATGGCACACAAGCAGCGCTAATTGAAGGTAAACTGGGTTATGAAATGGCCAAACACATGCTTACTTTTAATCCCCTACAAGCACTAAAAATAGCAGAACCACTGCACAACCCTTCTGCGCAAGAATTTTGGTGTAGGCAAGCCTATAAACTAGGGTTAAAAGAGGCCGTTGAAGCCAAACTAAATGCAATAATTGACGACCCAAACACCGACAACCTGCTGCAATTTGCAGAAGACTTTTTAGCGCGCAAATACCACCAAAAGCGCACCAGCATATTAACCGATATGCTACGTGAAAATAATCGACATTTATTGCTTGATGAAACCTATAAAGGCACAGTTGAATATGGCGTAATTGCTTATTATCAGGCACGCAATATACCCGCTTGGCGAACGGAAAATAATTTGTGGAAAAATTTATTTGGTCTTTGTTTCTGGCATGAACTGTTTGAACTAGATGGTTTAGGCTTAGC
>JBLHMY010000133.1:0-6835 GCA_047621065.1 Glaciecola sp.
TGCTGATAAAATAATAACTGTGGTCGTAGCCCGGGTGTATATTCAGTTGAATAGTGTAATCATTCAACAATGCCGCTTTTACCAAGTTTTCTGGTTTTAATTGCGTTTCCAAAAAGTTATCATCGCCACCCTGATCAATCAAAATATGCGGTTTTACGCTAGCTCGTTTGATTAATTCAGTGGCATCATACTGGGTCCATTGTTTGCTGTTATCGCCCAAATATTGAGTGAATGCTTTTATACCCCATGCACATTCCATAGGATTACAAATAGGACTAAATGCCGAAATAGACGCAAACACATCTGGGTTTCTCAAGCCGATTGTTAATGCACCATGCCCGCCCATTGAATGCCCGCTAATAGATTTTTTATCGGTAACTGGAAAACTTGATTCAATTAACTCAAGTAATTCATCAAGAATATAATCGTACATGTGATAATTACGTTCATAAGGCGCCTGAGTTGCATTTAAGTAGAACCCTGCACCCAAACCAAAATCGTAAGCCTTTTGAGGGTCATCGGGTACATCAACTCCTCTTGGGCTTGTATCAGGAGCAACAATGGCAATGCCCAGTTGGGCGGCAATTTTGAGTGCGCCGGCTTTTTGCATGAAATTTTCATCGGTACACGTTAAGCCCGACAACCAATATATAACAGGCACTTTTTCTACTTTCCCTTCAATACCCTTATTTGCCGCATGGGGCGGTAAATAAATAGAAAACCGCATAGTACATTTATTCGCATCTGAGTAATGAGTATATTGGCTAAGCGTTCCGTTAAATACGAGCGTTTGTGATACGCTTGTCAAGCCTGCTATGTTGATGTCTTTTACTGGCTTATTGGGCATATTACTGACTCACTTTAGGGCTATCACCAAAATGTATAACCGAACGTATACTTTTACCCTCATGCATTAAGTCAAAGGCTTCATTTATGTGCTCAAGCGACATATTATGCGTAATAAAGTCGTCTAGCTTTATTTCTCCGTTCAAATATTTTTCAACATAACCGGGAAGCTCAGTGCGGCCTTTTACGCCGCCAAATGCAGTTCCGCGCCATACTCTTCCGGTTACTAACTGAAATGGACGTGTGCTAATTTCTTGTCCTGCTCCCGCTACTCCAATAATGACCGATTCACCCCATCCCTTATGACAACATTCCAAGGCGCTGCGCATTACATTTACGTTGCCAATACATTCAAATGAGTAATCAACACCGCCGTCGGTCAACTCAACAATCACATCTTGAATGGGCTTGTCGTGATTATTAGGGTTTATACAGTGTGTTGCACCTAACTTTTTAGCTAGTGCAAATTTACTTTCGTTTACATCAATCGCAATTATTATGCCGGCTTTAGCCATAACGGCACCAATAATAGCCGACAACCCAATGCCACCTAAGCCAAATATAGCAACCGAATCGCCCGGCTCTACTTTTGCAGTATTCATCACGGCACCAATACCGGTGGTAACGCCACAACCAAACAAGCAAACTTCGTCCAAAGCGGCCTTTTTGTTAACCTTAGCTAAGGATATTTCTGGTAACACAGTATATTCAGAAAAGGTTGAACAGCCCATGTAATGAAAAAGTGGCTTGCCATCTTTATAAAAGCGGCTGGTGCCGTCGGGCATTAAGCCCCGTCCTTGGGTTTCCCGAATTTTTTGGCATAGGTTGGTTTTGCCTGACAGGCAGAACTTACATTCACCGCACTGAGGTGTGTATAAAGGGATAACATGATCGCCAACAGAAACTGAGGTAACACCGTCGCCAATTTGTTCAACAATGCCGCCGCCTTCATGACCTAAGACCACTGGAAATATCCCCTCTGGGTCTTCTCCCGATAATGTAAAAGCGTCGGTGTGGCATACACCTGTAGCCACAATTTTCACCAATACTTCGCCGGCTTTGGGCAGCATTACGTCTATTTCTTCAATACTTAGTGGTTGATTGGCAGCCCATGCTACCGCTGCCTTAGATTTAATAAACTGTGACATGTGTCGTCCTTATGTTTGAACAAAATGGTGTATGAGGCTACTTTTTTGTGAAAGAAGTACTTGAAAATTAGACGCAAAAAACAACTGAAATGAGAATGTGTTAAAGCTCTACTAAGGCTTAATCATCAATATTATGCATCTCTAAATTACTCAATTCTGCTTGCACCGTAGGACTGCTTTTACCGGCTTCGCTGCGGGCTTTATCAATACGCTCTAAGTAATGATGGTCAATGTCACCGGTTACATAGTTGCCGTCAAAAACAGAAGTTTCAAAGCGCGAAATAGCGGGATTTTCTTCTCTTACTGCTTCAACTAAATCTGTAAGATCTTGAAATATTAAACCGTCGGCTTTAATTAAGTCTCTTATTTGTGGTATTTCGCGCCCATAAGCAATAAGCTCGTTGGCTGAGGGCATATCAATTCCATATACATTTGGAAAGCGGATTTCAGGCGCAGCTGAGGCAAAGTAAACTTTTTTAGCCCCTGACTCTCTGGCCATTTCAATAATTTGCTCAGACGTGGTTCCGCGTACAATAGAGTCATCAACTAGTAGCACACTTTTACCTTTAAATTCAGACTTAATAGCATTGAGCTTGTGTCTAACCGATTTTCTGCGTTGTACTTGTCCCGGCATAATAAATGTTCTGCCAATGTATCGGTTTTTAACGAATCCTTGTCTGTAAGGCTTTTCAATGGTATTTGCAATTTGAAGTGCTACATCCATAGACGTTTCTGGGATAGGAATAACCACATCAATGTCTAAATGTGCCCACTCACGTTTAATTTTCTCGCCTAATTTTTTACCCATATTTACACGTGATGCATATACCGAAATACCATCAATAAAAGAATCGGGCCGAGCAAAGTATACAAATTCAAAAATACACGGATTTAAAGCCGCTTTGGGTGCGCATAATTTGGTAAACAACTGGCCCTGTTCGGTGACATAAATTGCTTCACCCGGGGCAACGTCGCGAATAAAGTCAAAGCCAACGGAATCTAGAGCAACACTTTCTGAAGCGACCATATATTCATCGCCAAGCAGTGTTGTGCGCTTGCCTAATACCAAGGGGCGAATGCCATTAGGATCTCTAAAGGCAACCATGCCATAACCTATTATTGCCGCCACTACCGCATATGCGCCTTTTATTTTATTATGCGATATTTCAACTGCTTTGAAAATATCTTCGGCGGTAACTTCTAGTTCACTGGTGCTGGTAAGGGCGTGAGCAAAAATATTTAATAACAACTCTGAATCTGAATTAGTATTTATATGCCTACGGGCAACACGAAACACTTCTTCTTGAAGTTCGTGTGCATTGGTTAAATTACCGTTGTGAGCAAAAGCAATACCAAAAGGCGAATTAACATAAAAAGGTTGTGCTTCAGCAGAGCTTGACGAGCCCGCTGTTGGATAGCGGCAGTGACCAATACCAACGTTCCCGGTTAAACGTTTCATGTGACGAGTATGAAATACATCGCGCACTAAGCCGTTGTCTTTGCGTAATTGAAACATATTTTTTTCGATCGTCATTATGCCTGCCGCATCTTGCCCTCTATGCTGCAATACAGTGAGCGAATCATAGATCAACTGATTAACTGCTTCTTTACCGACTATACCTACGATGCCACACATACATAACTTCCTGTGATTGAGTTAAACAGATTCACCTGATAAAAAGCTTGAACGCTCTTTCATAAAATCAAAAAACCATTCTATAATAATGCCAAATTCTGGCACCAATACCGACGATTGCCACCACTGGGCTTGAGCAAAAGTTGTAAATGTATCAATAGAAAACAGCACAGCGCTCACAATTAATACCCCACGCAAAGCGCCAAAAACCATACCAAGCGCGCGGTCGGTGCCACCCAGGCCTGTTGCTTTGACCAGTTGAGATATCATATAGTTGATAAGCGCACCCACAATAAGTGTACCCACAAATAAAATGCCAATGGCAGAAGCATTGCGTAACATGGGGTCTTCTATTTGAGTTAATAACTGGGCGAGTTGAGGATAAAAAGTGCGAGAGATAAAAAAGGCGGTTATCCATATTATAAGTGAAATTGCCTCTTTAACAAAACCACGCACTAAACTAATAATTGATGACAGCGCGATAATGCCAATAATCGTAAAATCAAACCAATTCATGGGTTGTATTTTTCCTGTAAAAGCGTGTTTATTTAGCCTTTTTTGTGGCGTAGAGTTTAGCAAGGTTTAGCATATTTAACTACCCAGCACTAACTTCAAAAGCAGTAATTTTACCTTTTAAATTTGTTATCTCTTGCAGATGAGGTAATGCACGCTCTAGCTTCTCTTTGTCGAGCTCGGGACCAACAAACACTTTGGTTAATTCGCCCACCGACGTCATCACCGGGCGACTATATGCACGATACCCAGCATTGGTAAGCGTTTTTAGTAGTTCTCTTACATTTTTTTGATGCTTAAAGCTACCCAATTGTACTACCCAACCAGAATCTTTTATATCTAGGTCAAGCAGTTCATTTGTTTGTTTCGCACTGTTTTGCCTGACACTTATGCCTGTTGGCTTTTTTGTGTTGGCAGTGCTTTTATTGTCCTTGGCAAGATTTTCTGCGTTAGCTTGGATACCAGTTTGGCTGAAGGCCGGCTCATCCACCGGTAACTCATCTATTACTTCAACTGGTTGATTTAGCTGTGACGCTACTTCAGAAGTATCAAACGCTTCAATATTTTGTACTTTTACAAGCTCGGCCACAGAGGGAACGTCAATAAATTCTTGCTTATTAGTGCGTTTTTCACCGTCTAAGAATTCTGGCACTAATATTACCACTAATGCCACCACAATGATGGTACCCACTAACCTGTTTTGAAGCGCACTTGTCATTGAATGTCATTTACCTTGTAAATAAGTAATCGCGTAATATTAACGCTTATAGTCTGCCAACGCTTGCTTAAAATCTGAAGCTAAAATAAAGGAGCCTACTGCTAAAATGATATCATTTGTACGGTAGTTCACAATAGCCTGCTGTAGTCCTAATGCTACATTTGCAAATTTTTCTGCTTGTTGCTTATGTTTATGCACTGCATTTTGCAATCTATCAGCTTTTTCACCGCGAACCGTCGGTAAGTCAACACAGTACCATCTTGCATTTAATGCGGATAATTGGTCAATGGTGGCTTCAATGTTTTTGTCTTTCAACATCCCCATTACTATGTGACACTTATTAAAGTGTATTTGTTGCATTCTTGTAAGCAAATATTTTGCCGAGTCCTCATTATGTGCAACATCCAAAATAATATGTGGTGACTCACTGATTACTTCAAAGCGCCCCGGTACACTTACCGTATCAATTAAGCTCTTAAGCGCCTCGATGGGCAATAATAAATGTTCTGGATGGCTAAAAAATTTAGAAATAAGATGCAATGTGGCCAGCGCCGTCATTATATTTTGCGGCGGTATTTTAGTATTCTGCAATGAAAAAACATCTGTATTGCCATGCACATTAATCCAGCCTTTGGTAAACGACGAATTTACTGCATCAGTCTTACTAAGGCTTATGCCAAAATCATGATCACATAAGAGTCCATAGTTAGATAGCCGCTTAAGTATTTCATCCACGCTTTGGTGCATGTTGCTATAACCAATAACAACCTGTTGATCGGGTTTAATAATACCAGCCTTCTCAGCTGCAATAGCGTTGGTGGTGTCACCCAAATAAGCTTGATGATCAAGGCCAATACTGGTAATTACCCCAATGTGCGCGTCAACAATATTGGTCGCGTCTAAGCGTCCCCCTAAACCGACTTCGAGAATCCAAATATCAAGCTTTGATTCTGCAAAAATAACCAATGCACATAAAGTTGCATATTCGAAATAGCTTAATGAAATTGCATCTTTTTGATTGTGTATTCTTGCCTGTTTTTTGTGCTCAATGCGATCATCAGCGACATGCTCACAAACTTCGCCGGTTTTAAGATTGCTTCCTTTTGCTGCGTCATAAACCTTGGCAAACGCTGCACATAACATCGTATCTTCTGCATCAACGCCACACACTCTAATTCTTTCGTTAAATTGTACTATATGCGGAGATGCATAAACTCCAACACGATATGGAGTGTGTAAACAAGCTTGCTCTATAAAACGACAGGTTGTGCCTTTACCGTTAGTGCCAGCGACCGTCACAATGCAGGCAGTAGAGAAATCGAGAGATAATCTGTCTACAACTCTACGTACCCTCTCAAGGCCCATATCAATGGTTTGGGCGTGAGCGGTTTCAATGTATTGAAGCCACTCATCCAAAGTATTGTCTTTATGCACTGGTTCTTTATGCCTTAGTTAGTTTGCACTAATCGACTAGCGGCAACTCTATAACTGGCTCTAATTTTTTAGGATAGTGCATATGGTGTAATTTAGACAATATACTATAAATTTTATCACGCATTTGGCGCCTATCAACAATCATGTCTATAGCGCCTTTTTCTAACAAAAATTCGCTGCGCTGAAAGCCTGCCGGTAATTTTTCTCTTACGGTCTGTTCTATAACCCGCGGGCCAGCAAAACCAATAAGTGCTTTAGGCTCACCAATATTTACGTCGCCTAACATTGCCAAACTAGCGGAAACGCCACCCATAGTCGGATCGGTCATTACCGATATATATGGCAAACCTTTTTTACTTAATTTAGCTAATGCTGCACTCGTTTTAGCCATTTGCATTAACGACAGCAATGCTTCTTGCATCCTAGCTCCACCGCTGGTAGAAAAACATACAAACGGGCAGTTATTTTCAATTGCAGCGTTTACGCCTTTTACAAACTTAGCGCCTACCACCGAGGCCATAGACCCCCCCATAAACGCAA
>JBLHMY010000134.1:0-6798 GCA_047621065.1 Glaciecola sp.
TCCTGGGCAGTTGCTTTAGCAAGTAACTTGTCAAGATCAGGAATAGGCTTCATGATTTGCGCACCGTTTTGTTCATCTTCAAGGCCTTTATCAACCTTTAGAAAAGGAACAACCTGCTTGTTATCCCATAAAAAACGTGCAGACGGCTTGCCTTCAACGTCTCTATCAAGAGTGTTTTCAAATAATATAGCGCCTAACACACGGTGGCCATCGAATGACGGGCTAGTAATAATTCGAGTTCGCATCGCATGCACACAAGCGAACATCTCTTCGTCATTAGAATAAGCAGATTCATCAACACCGTAGAGTTTTAATGCTTTTGGAGTACTGCCACCACTTTGATCTAGTGCGGCAATAAATCCAACTGTATTTTTGACTTTTTCCAACATTGCTTGCTGAGCAGCCGTAGTCATGTTTAGCTCCTTGTTTGCTATAGTAAAGTTTGTGTTAGATTATATGTTAATTAGTTTTCTGTATTAATATTATCACTTGCTGCATTTATTAATTACTTAGTCTCTATCCAAAATAGCAACCGCAGGCAAGGTTTTTCCTTCTAAAAACTCCAAAAAGGCACCACCACCGGTAGATATATAGGATACTTTATCAGCTATGTCATACTTGTCTACTGCAGCGAGTGTATCACCGCCGCCCGCAATTGAAAATGCGTTGCTTTGCGCTATGGCATGGGCAATCGCTTTGGTACCTTCACCAAACTGATCAAATTCAAATACGCCTACCGGTCCATTCCATACAATAGTACCTGCATTTTTCAATATATCGGCAAGTGCTTTTACAGAATTAGGGCCAATGTCAAAAATCATCTCGTTGTCATTAACGTCACTAACCGCTTTAATTACCGCAGGTTCATCTTTTGAAAACTGTGTGCCAACGACTACGTCTGTTGGAATAGGAATATCACCGCCATTATCTTGTGCTGCTTTTATAAGCGCTTTGGCTTGATCAATCAAGTCCATTTCAACTAAAGACTTACCTACATTGTGCCCTTGGGCAGCAATAAATGTATTGGCAATACCGCCGCCTACAATGAGCTGGTCAACTTTGCTCGACAAACTGTCAAGAACGGTGAGTTTAGTACTTACCTTAGAGCCTCCTACAATCGCCACCATAGGTCTGGCTGGATTATCTAACGCTTTTCCTAAGGCCTTTAACTCACCGTCAAGTAGCGGACCCGCGGCCACCTGTTTCGCATATTTTGCAACGCCATGAGTACTCGCTTGAGCTCGATGAGCAGTGCCAAACGCGTCCATTATGAATATATCGCACAAAGCAGCATATTGTTTGGCCAAACTGTCGTCGTTAGACTTTTCGCCTACATTAAAGCGCACGTTTTCTAGCAGTGCGACTTGACCGGGCTTAATATCAATATTTTGGCCTAAGTAATTATTCAGCAAGGCTACATTTTGGCCCAAGGCCTTGGTTAAATAGTCAGCAACGGCCTTTAACGAATACTGTGCTTCGGGGCTACCTTCGGTAGGACGACCTAAATGAGACATTAACAGCACCGCCGCATTTTTGTCTAATGCCGCTTTTATGGTTGGTAGCGATGCTCTTAATCGAGCATCAGACGTAATAACACCGTTATCAATAGGTACGTTTAAGTCTTGTCGTATTAAAACCGTTTGTTGGCTAATGTCTAGGTCGAGCATAGTGCGTATTGGCATGACTATTTCCTCGTTACAATTTAATTAATGAAAAATTTATGTCCGTGGTTTACGTTAAAATAAGAACGCAAACAGGCGTTAATATGCTTGCATAAAGTCGCTTACAATGGTGCTATTGGCTACTTCTTTATATAACCAACCTTATGCATGTGTAAAGCGGTGTCTAGCATTCTATTCGCAAAACCCCATTCGTTATCACACCACAGTAATGTTTTTACCAAAGTTTTATGACTTACGCGCGTTTGCGTGCCATCCACAATACAAGAATGCGGATTATGATTAAAATCTATAGAAACTAAAGGCTCTTCAGTGTAATCAATAATGTTTGCCGGAAAATCACGACCTGCGTCTTTCAGCGTTTGGTTTACAACAGCTGTTGTTACATCATCGCGCAGAGTTACACTCAAATCCATAGCCGTTACGTTGATAGTAGGCACTCGCACCGCTATCGCCTCAAATTTACCCGCAAATTCAGGCAATATGCGCTCAATGCCCGCAGCAAGTTTTGTATCCACTGGAATAATCGATTGACTTGCTGCCCGTGTACGGCGTAAATCAGGATGATACCCGTCTATTACCTGTTGGTCGTTCATAGACGCGTGAATTGTAGTAATAGTGCCGCTTTGTACGCCAAAGGCGCCATGCAATGCCTGGATAACCGGTACAATACAATTTGTGGTGCACGAACCATTCGATACCACGGTATCACTCATACTTAAGGCGTGATGATTCACTCCGTAAATAATAGTAGCGTCTACATCTTGGCTGGCGGGCTGGGAAAAAAGTACTTTTTTAGCGCCTTGTGCTATGTGCGCAAGGGCATCAGATTTTTCACTGTAAATACCAGTACATTCAAGCACAATGTCGACATTAACACCGCTCCAATCAATTTCGTTAATGTTGAGTTTATGCAGTAAAGCAATTTTGTGCCCATCAACATACAAATGGGTTTTATCAACTTCAACTTTATGCGCAAAGCGTCCATGTGCAGTATCGTATTTGAGGAGATGCGCCATGGCATCAGGCTCAGCAATTTCATTAATTGCAACTACTTGAACCTGCTGAGTATATCCATTTTCAAACAGGGCGCGAACAATGTTGCGCCCTATTCTACCAAAGCCATTAATGGCTATTTTGAGCAATGTCTTATCCTATTTTGTTAGGGCTAACGCGTTATCCACCACCGCTTGTGTTGTTATGCCAAAATGTTCAAACAAATCGCCCGCTGGCGCAGATTCGCCAAAGGTGTCCATACCAATAACAACGCCGTCTAGCCCTACATATTTGTACCAAGTATCTTTTGCAAGGGCCTCTACCGCAATACGTTTGGTAATGGAAGGAGGCAGAACTGAATCGCGATACTCTTTAGATTGGCGGTCAAATAAAGTAGTACAAGGCATTGAAACAACTCTAACCGCAAGCCCTTTTTGTGCAAGTTGTTGCGCCGCTTGGGCTGCTAAATGCACTTCAGAACCCGTCGCAATCAACACTATAGAAGGCGTCTCGGCGGTATCAAGCAATATATAGCCGCCACGTTCAACATCTTTCAACTGCTGTGCGTTTCTAGGTTGTTGCGGTAAACCTTGGCGAGTAAATACCAGCGCTATAGGCCCTTCAGTTCTTTCTATTGCCACTTTCCAGCAAATTGCTGATTCGACTTGGTCACACGGACGCCATGTATCTAGGTTGGGCGTTGCACGCATTGCCACCAACTGCTCCACCGGTTGGTGAGTTGGGCCATCTTCGCCCAAGCCAATAGAGTCATGAGTATATACAAATATTGCAGGAAGCTTCATAAGCGAAGCCATGCGCAAGGCATTTCGAGCATATTCCATAAACATAAGGAATGTCGCACCATAAGGCTTAAAACCGCCATACAAACTAAGACCATTCATCATAGCCGACATACCGAACTCGCGTACGCCATAATAAATATAGTTACCACTAGCATCAGTAGCACTAATACCTTTACTGGTGTTATGAATGGTTAAGTTAGAGCCGGCTAAATCGGCAGAGCCGCCTAACAACTCGGGCAATATTGGTGCATAAGCGTTTAAGGTATTTTGCGAAGCTTTACGCGTTGCAATAGACTGTGGGTTTTGCTGCAAAGAATTTATGTACTGTGAACACGTTTTGTCCCAAGTGTCAGGCAAGGTGCCATTTTTACGACGCATAAATTCTGCTGCTAATTCAGGAAATGCCTGCTGATACCGACTAAATTTTTCTTGCCAATCGTGCTCGGCTTGCGCTCCTTTTTTCTTAGCATCCCAACCGGCATATACATCCTTGGGTACTTCAAATGGTGCGTATGACCAACCTAGTTTTTCGCGCACAAGGGCTATTTCTTCATCGCCTAAAGGCGCGCCATGACAATCTTCAGTGCCTTGCTTGTTAGGTGAACCAAAACCAATCGTTGTCTTACAACAAATTAATGTTGGTTTAGATGTTTCAGCCTTTGCTTTGGCGATAGCTGCAGAAATTTCATTTGGCTCATGTCCGTTCACATCTGAGATTACATGCCAGCCGTAAGCTTCGAAACGTTTGGGCGTGTCGTCAGTAAACCATCCTTGTACTTCACCATCTATAGAAATGCCGTTGTCATCCCAAACCGCAATAAGTTTGCCCAAACCAAGCGTGCCGGCGAGTGAGCAGGCTTCATGAGAAATACCTTCCATTAAACAGCCATCGCCTAAAAACGAATAGGTGTAATGATCAACAATGTCCAATTCATCCCGATTAAACTGCGCCGCTAACACTTTCTCAGCCAGTGCCATGCCTACTGCATTAGTTATGCCTTGGCCTAATGGGCCAGTTGTGGTTTCAACACCTGGGGCATAGCCGTATTCTGGGTGACCCGGCGTTTTAGAGTGTAGCTGGCGAAAGTTTTTTAACTCTTCAATGGGCAATTTATAACCCGTTAGGTGCAGTAGCGAATAAAGCAGCATTGAACCATGACCATTCGACAATATAAAACGGTCGCGGTTAGCCCAATTAGGGTTGTTAGGATTGTGCGATAAATAATCACACCATAGTACCTGGGCAATATCTGCCATGCCCATGGGGGCTCCAGGATGTCCTGATTTAGCTTGCTGTACTGCGTCCATACTTAAGGCACGAACCGCATTTGCGAGGTGGCGACGAGAAGGCATAACTGCTCCTTAGTAACAAAATGACAACTTATAGTATGGACTTCACAAGTAGCTTGCGTGGTAAATTGACCTAATTAGACAATTTGCGCTTAAAACAATGTGCGTGCACAATGCAAAACAAGAATTTAAAGTGTAATGACCAAATAAGTAACAAAGATTAAATTTCAAAGGCGCTATTGTTACTCAGTAACAGCCCTTGTTCAATAATTAAATCTTGTTTTATCGTCTTTTATCCACTACTTCAAATGTATTAAAGACTTACGAAAAACCAAATGAGCGCTTAGCACGTAAGAGTTTGTAATAAATCCACCTGAGACTTTTAGACGTCTAGAAGTAAAGACTGGTAAATAGACACACGTACGCTATAATATTAATTACTAAATTCTCGTAGCATATTTAACCATGATAACCAGATAAGCGTGAATTAAACCTTATATATAACTATGTTTTGTTACTAAAAAAGCATTGTATTAGACTAACTTTAGGATTCAGCATGACGACACATTTATTTACTTCAGAATCGGTATCTGAAGGCCATCCAGATAAAATCGCAGATCAAATTTCAGATGCGGTGCTCGATGCCATTTTAACAGAGGATCCTAAAGCGAGAGTTGCTTGTGAAACATTCGTAAAAACAGGCATGGTGTTGGTGGGTGGTGAAATTAATACAAATGCGTGGGTAGATATAGAAGAGTTAACGCGTAAAACCGTCAAAGACATTGGCTATACTCATTCCGACATGGGATTTGATGGCGGTTCATGTGCTGTGCTTAATGCCATAGGCAAACAATCTGCAGACATTAATCAAGGTGTTGACCGCGAAAGCCCGGAAGAACAAGGCGCTGGTGACCAGGGACTTATGTTTGGTTATGCCAGTGACGAAACCGATGTGCTAATGCCTGCGCCCATTACATATGCTCATCGACTGGTACAGCAACAAGCAAAGCTTCGCAAAGACGGCACCCTAAATTGGCTTCGTCCAGATGCAAAAAGCCAAATTACCTTTATTTATGAAGACAATGTACCCGTTGGAATAGATGCCGTTGTGTTGTCAACCCAGCATTGTGACAGCGTATCAACCAAAATATTGCGTGAAGCAGTAATGGAAGAAATTATTCAGCCCATATTACCGTCACAATGGCTAACAAATAAAACAAAGTTTCACATTAATCCAACTGGTCGTTTCGTTATTGGAGGCCCTATGGGTGATTGCGGTTTGACTGGTCGTAAAATTATTGTAGATACCTACGGCGGAATGGCACGTCATGGCGGCGGTGCTTTTTCTGGTAAAGATCCGTCTAAAGTTGATCGCAGTGCAGCCTATGCTGGACGCTATGTTGCAAAAAATATTGTTGCCGCAGGCCTAGCCAAACGTTGTGAAATTCAAATATCTTATGCTATTGGTGTAGCACAGCCTACCTCCATAAGCGTTGAAACGTTTGGTACTGGTAAAATTAGTGAGCTAATGTTGGTAGAGTTAATAAAAACCCATTTTGACTTAACACCATACGGCCTGATAAAGATGCTCGACTTAGAGCAGCCAATATATAAAGAGACCGCTGCTTACGGACACTTTGGCCGTGAACAATTTCCATGGGAAGCAACCGACAAGGCCAATGCACTTAAAAGCGATGCCGGGGTATAATAAAATGAGTTCAAAAGCAGTTTGATTTTTTGAGTGTCTTGTGAGGAGTTTTCATGAAATTCGCGGCTAAAAAATGGTTAACAGCTATCGCATGCGTTTTATTGCTAAACGCATGCGCAACCTCGCCTACTGGTCGTAGCCAATTGCTTTTGTTCCCTGACAGCGAACTAGCTAGTATGGGTCAACAAGCATTTGCTGGCATGAAGTCACAAATTAAAATATCAAACACGGCCGTGGAAAATAGATTAGTTCAATGCATAACCAAAGAGTTATTGCAGCACGTCGACAACTCTGTTTACGGCGGCGAATGGGAATTAATTGT
>JBLHMY010000135.1:0-6794 GCA_047621065.1 Glaciecola sp.
ACGATCCTAAGGCTGCTATGCAAAATGCTCAAGCGATATTGATTGGCGGCGGCAACACCTTCAACTTATTGCATCTACTGTACACACATGATCTGATAGAGATCATAAAGCACAAAGTCGAGCAAGGTACACCGTATATTGGATGGAGCGCAGGTAGCAACATTTGTGGTCTAAGCATACGCACCACAAATGATATGCCCATTATTGAGCCTCGTTCGTTCGACGCACTGCACTTTGTTAATGCGCAGTTAAACCCCCATTACTCAAACTATGTTGCGCCAAACTTTCATGGCGAAACTCGCGATCAACGTCTTGCAGAGTTTTGCTGTTTGAATCCGGCTGTGCCTGTATTAGCCATACGCGAGGGCTCAGGATTACTCATTAGAAACAATAAGCTGAGCCTGCTGGGCACGTTAAACGGTTTTGTGTTTGCTTCGCAAGAAAAGATTCCGTTTAACAATACCCAAGATTTAACAGAATACCTTTAAAAAATTCTCACTCAACTTTATAGTGTCAACCGCTTCTTTTTGATAAGGAATTTCCGCAATTTGCGGGCACGGCAAAAGTGCCTGCAACGTTTCTAAGTTTTCTGCGTAATATGGCATATCGTCACTTAATTGATTCGCTACCCAGCCTACGCAAGTTAAACCATCGTCTATTATTGCTTGATGCGTCAGCACAGCATGGTTTAAACACCCAAGTTTCATGCCCACTACCAAAATAACGTTAAGTTGGTTTTGCCGCACAAAATCTGAATAAAAATCACCTTGATTGTTCAAAGGTAAGCGCCAACCACCTGCCCCTTCAACTAATAACCATTTTACGTTAAGCATTCTCGCTTTATCTAAACATTCTTGGAGTTGACCAAATGTTAGCGTCTCACCTTGTTGTTGCGCAGCAATATGTGGGGCGATAAAAGGAGCGTATGCTATTGGGTTAATTGTTGCATAGTCAGCTTTTATACTGCTTGCTTCTTGCAGTTTCAACGCATCTTCGTTACGCAAACCAGATGGCGTCATTTCGCACCCTGCAGAAATAGGCTTAATACCTAAGGCATGTTTACTAATGTGGGTTAACGATTTAAGCAAAAGTACAGTGGCGACAGTTTTACCAACGTCGGTGTCGGTGCCGGTAATAAAATACGTATTCATTTTCTGGTATCAACCTTAAATAAAGGCTTATAAGTCTACGATATGTAAACAAATAATAATACATCGTAACTTCTTATTGTGAGTCTGCAAAACCCACTAAATGTAGCTTATTCATTACACAATTGAGGCATAATGAGAAAATAAGGCACATCTTTTATTCTTTCTATATTCAGTCAATTCGGGCATAGTGTAGGGTTAGGTCTTTATTGCTCGTTATAAAAGCCTAATATTGGTGTTTGAAAGCGCCTAAAAATACACAAATAAAGTATTAAATGGCATAAAAAAGATAACAATAAGCGTTAACCAACACCGATAAAGTCACATTAATAACAAAAACATAAATTTTTTGCGAATAGCATTATTATTTACTCGCTTTTACTGTTTGCAATTCAATCCATTGGAGGAACCCATGTATAAAAAAAATATTATTACATTAGCGACATTAACTGGTTTATTTTTTTCTTTAAATGTTAATGCGCAAGACGTCTCTATTGACGGCTATCAGCAGGGGCTGAAAGCAAACGTATATAATATGGCAGGCACCCCAGTTAACGCGCTTTCACCCCAATCTTCTATACCAAGTCGTTCTTTTGTAGATGACGTTCCGCCATTTTCATTTAGTCCTTTTAAGCGTCAGTCTGAATTTTCCGACGGCAGTGGTACACATGATACGGCAAAGGGATGGAGCGGGTTTATAAGAACAAATACTGCTGGCGCTCATATGTTCGTTTTAAAAGCCAATGGCTTATCTGAAAACTCTCGTTGCCTTGCAACAATAGAAATTGATGGAAAAGTAAACACCAAAACGACATTTAACCATAGCACGGTAGAATCAAATAAATTTAGAGCTTTTTTAAACCGTGGCATGAGGCCTATTAATATATGGCTTAATTGTTCTGAAGGTCAAGATAGCAACTCAAGTCAAGAAAAAAGCGCCGTAACCTTGGAACTTCACCGCAGTTTGCCAGGGAGAAACACAAGTTTAATAGCAATACAGGCTGATGACTTTTATTCTAAAATACCCGTCAATAATTTCTAACATTGGCAATAATTTGGCGCTCTAAGTAATATTTTTTTTTGCATAAGCGCAGGGTTTTATTACTAGGGGTTGCAATTTAGGATATAGATAAATTTTATTTAGAACATAGCGATGGTCTGTAAGCTTCGCGATATATTATTTATTTATATTCTGTAAAGCACTAATAATACTAATAATAAGATACGCAAGAATGACTAAATATATGTTTGTCGCTTGCAATAAGGAAGTGCATTGACCATTTTTACAGAGTTAAAGCGCCGTAATGTGTTTAGAGTTGCCAGTGTTTATTTAATAACAAGCTGGCTTATCTTACAGATTGTTTCGGTTATTGCGCCGGCGCTGCAACTTCCCGCACTTTTCACCACTATGATTACCGTAGTTTTGGTCATTGGTTTCCCAGTGGTATGTATTTTTGCTTGGGCTTTTGAACTCACCCCACAGGGCCTTAAATTTACTTATGATGTTGATGAAGCAGGATCTATTCGTGAACAGCCCGGCAATAAAGTTAATTATGTACTGGCGGGTGCGCTAGCAATTGCCTTAGGATTTATTGCATATGAAAGACTTTTTGTGGTGTCGGTGGATGACAAGTTAGAGCGTTCTATAGCAGTGTTACCCTTTGAAGATATGAGCGAAAACAAATCGCAAGGATATTTTGGAGATGGCATTGCCGAAGAAATTCTCAATACCTTGGCACGCCTCGACAAGCTTGTCATTATTTCTCGTACATCGTCCTTTGCGTTTAAAGACAAAAATAAAGATATTCGCGAAATAGGCAATTTGCTCAATGTTAACTATGTACTTGAAGGCAGTGTGCGCAAAGACAAAGAAAAGTTGCGGATAACAGCCCAGTTAATAGACGTAAAAACCGGAGCGCACATCTGGTCACAAACCTACGATCGCACTTTGGATAATGTTTTTGCGGTGCAAGATGAATTGACGTTTGCCATCACGCAAGCTCTGAAACTCAACTTATTGCCAGAACAAGTTGATTACGAGGCCGGTATGACCACCAATCCGCAGGCTTATGAGTTATTTATTAAAGCTAGGGAGTTGGGGTATGAACGAACAACAGATGCCTTGCAGCAAGCCGCAGTGTTGCTTAACCAAGCGATTGCCATAGATGACAAGTTTTATCTGGCTAAAGCTCAGCTTTATTCGGTTTATCAACTCGGAGGTGACTATGGTGGTTTTACTCCTCAACAGCGTCAATCCGAAAAAGACCGCTTATTTTGGGAGCTACTAAAAGGTCCTGACTTTCCCCTAAAACTGTTGGTAATTGGACTGCATGCCGTTGATAACAATAAACCAAATATGGCGACCCATTTTTTTGAGCTAGCCTATAAAAATGCACCCAACGAAACGCTCATTCAAAATTTTTATTTACTTAATATGTCTGATTTTGAGGCTGTTATAACAGCCCGTCGAAATATAATAAGAACAAACCCTGAAAGTCAGGTTAATTATGCCAATCTTATTTATCTTTACGACTATTCCGGTCAAGCGGATAAAGCAAAAGAAATTAGATCTATAATGAATAAAAAGTTTCCTTACTCTGCGCAGATAGTGAGAGGAAATATGTTTTCACTTTATTCAAATGAACAGGATATTGGCAAAGCCCTAACTTTTTTGAATAACTATACTGGAAAACCAAGCCCATACTATAAACGTTTCAAAGTGGGTATCAATTTACTTTCAGGAAATATAGATATCGCCTTGGACTACTTATCTGAAATGCTAAGCCAGTCAGCCAAGTATGTAGAGTCTAATAGCAATTCATTGGTGTTGCTTTACCAATTAAGTGCTAAAGGAAAATTAAGCATCCAGCAACAGGCGAAACTCGAAGCTTTGCCTGTTACTAGTAAAACCTCATCTGATGCAAAAGCATTCCTTGGCTTGTTGCAAGGTAACAGCTTACCCTATGCTGAAGTTAATCAATTGGATGGCTTAAGCCCACAAGAATTCATTAAAAATATAGTTCCCGGTGACATAGCACCTTATTATTACGCAGCCATAAAAAAGTACCAAGGTAATAGTCTCTATGCACAAATATTACCGCCATTTCAAGCTGGCTATATTGAAGCCTGCGAACAAAGCAAGGGAAAATTTCCGTTGTGTTTACTATTTATGTATTTAGATGGGCGTTTTTCACAGCAACAGCAACTTGAGGCATTTGAAAATTCTTTTCAATTTCTCAATGAAGTTTTTATAGGTGCGGAATATTTTATACTCACTTCACCCACTTACTATGGCGTTAATCAAGATCCTGAGTTTGAACAGATAGCTAATGAATTCCTAGATAACACCTTTAGAAAATGGAATCCTGATTTGCTGCAGGCAACACCATGATATGCTGTGCTTGCCAAGGCAAAGACTTTGTTGAATTATTCAGACTTTTTCAAAGCGCCATATTAAGGCTTTATTAAGAAGCACTATTTTCTATTTCTAAAAATAATAGTTGGTAGCATAGTGGAAAGGTTTGTTGGGTGCCTAACTGTAGGATCATATGTTCTGTTAACGCAGCTATTTCTTGCCTACTGATGTAATTACTCGCTTTGCTTGAGTCAGCAATGCGCGTGTTAGCGCCAATACGCTTAATAGAATGCAACATATCCATTATCGTTAAATGATGACTAGTAAAGTGCTTAATACAATATGTAAAGTCGTTCTGCAAATGTTTGGCCGCATTTAACCACACTTGCTTACTATGAAATTGGTTTATTCTGCACGGCAATCTAATATGCTGCCAAGCACTTTGCAAATGATTAAACGATTCGCCTGTTAAAATGCATAATAGCGCTTTGCCATTGGGTGTTAAAATTCGTTTAACTTCATTAAGGGCTAATTTGGGCGATTCACACCACTGCAAAGCCATAGATGAGTAAACCACGTCTATGCTGGAGCTTTGAATAGGCAGCGCTTCGGCATCGGCATTAAT
The DNA here is from genome assembly GCA_047621065.1 of Glaciecola sp. Lineage (GTDB taxonomy): Bacteria > Pseudomonadota > Gammaproteobacteria > Enterobacterales > Alteromonadaceae > Glaciecola. The sequence continues at coordinate 5,129 of JBLHMY010000135.1, forward strand.
AGCCGTAAACCCAACTCGGTTTTGTTGGTCAGCATCTTGCGTTGCCTGGCACAGCATATTTAAAGAGATATCGAGCCCCACCACGTGATCTGCAATATTAACCAATCGACTAAACGAACTGGCCGTGCCACATCCTATATCAAGCAGACATTGAGCAGAATTAACACTCATTTGTTCAAGCCTCGACAGCCCGTAATCTGCAATCTCTTGCTGCACTTTTGCCAATGAATTATAACGACTGGCCGCCTTATCAAAACCATCGGCAACTTTGAGTTTATTAACAATTTGGCGTTCAGTTAATATTAATGAGCCGGCAGCGCGGTGTTGCGATGATTGTAAAACGCTCTTTAGTAATGCGTTATTTGGCGCATTCATTTAGCCTTTGCCTTAACAATTACATTGTTGTTTACTGCCGGCTCAAGGGTCATTGAAAGACCGTCAATTAGTGCGTCAATATCGCGTTTACCGTGCATTGCGCTTAGCGTGATACGCAAGCGATCGGTATTTTTTGGTACTGTGGGCGTGCGAATTGCTGGCACCCACAAACCTAAATCTGCCAGTTTTTGAGAGCACATTAATGCACCGTTAGGTTCGCCAATTATAATAGGCTGAATGGCGCTGTTTGAGCCTAACAAGGAAATTCCTCTTTGATTAGCGCAGTGGGTGAAATAAGCAATATTTTCAGTTAGCTTTTGGCGTTCTTCTCCCTGCTCTATCAACGCTAAAGAGGCACGAGTGGCACGTGCCTGGGCGCCGCTTATAGCCGTACTGTAAACATAGTGTTTACTCATATTTACCATGTATTCTATGAAGTCTGTGCTACCGGCAACAAATGCACCTGACGTTCCTAAGGCTTTTCCAAATGTACCCATAAGCACATCAACATAGCTTGCATCCACATTTTCACAGTCTAGGCTACCAAAACCATTTTTTCCAATTACGCCAAAGGCATGCGCGTCGTCAACATATAACCAAGGTCTTCTTGCAGGCGACTGATGGGTCAACTGCAATATTTGCTGCAATTTTGCTACCTCACCCAAGTCACCGTCCATGCTAAATACGCCTTCGGTGGCTACTAGTGAGTCGGGTGTCACCTGACTAATCAGCTTTTGCGCATGCTTCATATCATTGTGTTTAAAACGCGCAAAATTTGCAGATGTTTCCAGTGCTCCCTGAATAAAAGAAGCATGCATATATTTGTCGGCAATTATATGACGCTGGTCAGCGTGGTTTGTCCCAAAGAGGGCATGGCAAATAGCTTGATTAGCGGCAAAGCCACTGCTAAATAAAATCGCGGCGGGCTTATTTACCGCTTCACATAAGTCTTCTTCTAGGGCCTGATGCTCTGCGCTATATCCGGTAACGACCGACGATGCTCCACTGCCGCTGCCATATATGGCTAATCCTTCAACATAGCTTTGCAAGACCTGCTTATTTTGACTTAAGCCTAAATAATCGTTACTCGCAAAATTTAGGTAATGCTGACCGTTAATTTCTATTATGCCTTGCTGGTTACTTATAACAGGATAGCGCACTCTACGTAAAGATGAGGCTTCACGTTCGTGTAGGGCTGTGGTTAAAAATTCAAACGCCATGTGTAAAGTCGATCATGCAGTAAAAGACTTATTTAATGACGCTTTGGTGGCATCAACAAACAAGTCGCTAG
>JBLHMY010000136.1:0-6778 GCA_047621065.1 Glaciecola sp.
ATTCCCCGTCAATAAAAAGATAGGCATAAACCCTAAAATAGTGGTTAATGTTGACGCTAATAATGGCGAAAACAAATGACTTACGCTTTTTTGTAATACGGCTAAACGCGTCATTGTTTTATCAAGTAGGTTTAAGCGTATTTCGTCGGTAATAACAATAGCGTTATCAATCAACAGGCCAATGGCAATAATAATTCCAAAAATGGACATTTGATGAATTTGTTGATTAAAAAAGCTCAAACTAAATATGGCAAAACTTGCGCACAATGGCAGGGCTAAACCAACAATCCATGAAGCTTTTGAACCCATAAAAAACAGCACCACTAGCATTACTACAGCACTGCCTAACAAAAGGTTGCTGGTAAGCTCGCCTAAACGTGCCTCTGTATATTTGTTTTGTTCAAATACCATCTTGGCGGTAAACGAATTTCCAAACTCTTGATTAAATTGGGCCAATTTCTCTAGTACACCTTCGGTCCATTTGTCTACTCTAACCGAAGTTTGCATACGCGCCGCGATGAAAATAGTACGCTCACCATTTAACAACGCAATTTCAGAAAAAGGCATGGCAGGCCCCTTTTCTATGGTGGCAATATCTTGCAATCGTAAATAATTACCACTGGCGGTTTGTAAGGGTATTTGTGCAAGTACCGCGGTACTCTCTAGTGGCTGTGACACCTGCAGGCGCATATCTTTATATGGGTTTCGAATAACGCCTGCAGGCAATTTAGGATCGGCTTGCTCTATGCGCTGACTAACCTCTTGTAAAGACAGGCCACTTAATGCGAGCTGCTGGGGGTTTATTACAACCGTAATTTCTTCTACTGGCTCTCCGTAAATTAAGACTAATTCTGTCCCGCCAACGTTACGAATGCGGTCAGACAACTCGCTGGCCATTCTGCCTACGTGGGTAAGTTGAGTATTGTTCGGATATTTCGCGCTTATCGATAACAACACAGTAAATGCGGTTGCGCCGCGTTTATCTTCTAAAATAGGCGGGTTGGCACCTGCCGGGAAGCGTTTGGCAGCATCATCAATAGAATCTCGTATTTTGGAAAAAACTTGTTGGTTGCTGCTATTGTCAATATAGTCTTGTAGTTCAATTAAAATAGAGGAAAAACCTGCTTTTGAAGTCGATTTTATTTCCTTAATTTCATATAACTGACGTAATTCGTCTTCTAACACGTCGCTTACAAGGGCTTCTACGCGCTCAGCTGACGCGCCAGGAAAACTTGTTAGCACCGTTACATTGCGCAAGTCTATGCGCGGATCCTCTAATCGCGGCAAGGTATTAACAGCAGACATGCCCGCCACTAGAATAATAATAATGCTTAATGCTAATAAGTGACCTTTACGAAAAAAAGCCGTATACCAAGGTCCGCTAATTTGACTATTAGATGATGGCGAGGTCATAGCTTAATGCCCTTTTGATGCTTTGGCTTGCAGGTATTGCGCGGTTTGTGCAAATTGATTATTCACCTCAACCACATTGGTAACGGTTTGCAGCGGCACCAAACGATGTATTCCCGACACCACCACCTGCTCGCCATCATTAATAGCGCCACTAACAAAGGCTTTTGTTTTGTTCGCATATTCAATCGAAACTAAGCGAGTTTGAATGGTGCTGTTAGCGTCTACTACATACAGCGTCCACAAGCCTCGCACTGCGCTAGCAAGGGCAGAAATGGGCACCCAAGCGCCAGAGGTTTGTATTGGTATGTCAACGGTCAACGATACTAAATCGCCCGACACCATAAGCGCTTTTTGCTGCGCACTTAAGTCATTGGTGTTTATAGTAAATACCGCTTCTATGGTGCGAGTTGCTTGGCTACGCTGTTTAGCAACCGACGTCACCTCTGCCATAAAGGTTTGTTCATGCATAGAAAGTTTACGCGTTTCCCCTAAGGTCAAACCAAAAGCGGTTTGCTCGGGCAAGCCTAAACGGGCTTCTAATGTTTCTTCGGCCAAAATTGAGAATACAGCTTGCCCAGGATTAACTACCGTTCCGACGTCTAAGTACTGACGTACCACTTGGCCATTAAAAGGGGCCAGTAATGATGACTTAGCCAGCTCAACCTTTAAGCTATCAAGGCGAGCCTGTACTTCACTTGCCGCAGCATTTGAGGCGTCTAACTGAGCTTGCACCTCGTCTAATCGTTGTTGCGACTCTAAGTTCTTTTTGACTAACTGCATAACTCGAGTAGCAGACAGCGCGGCTAACTTAGCGTTTGCATTTGCACTGACCAAGACGCTTTCTAATTCGTTTTCACGCGCTTTTAAACGTGCTATATCAAGCGTAGCCAATATTTGCCCTTTGCTAACCAAGGCGCCCTCAAGCACCACTATTTGGTTGACCGTACCGCTTAATTCAAATCCAACATCTGATTGCTGTACCGATCCTATTTGCCCGAACACTACCCGCGGTTTTGTGTAGCCTGCTTGCATCTCAATAGTGGAGACTTCTACTTTTGATTGTTCAATAATCAAAAGCTTATTTTCGTCTAATGCTAGCGCAGATTGATTACCTGAAAACGCCATTAGTGCAATTAATAATACAAAACTCACTGTAGTAATAATGGCCAGTAACAATCTGTTAGGTTTAATTAATGCATTACCTGAAGGTATTGACTGCTCAGCATTGTTTTGTTCAAAATTGGGTTTAGTAGGTTCAAACATATATTTTTTCCGAAAAAAGTTATCCAAACAAATCATCCTATAATCACGTAAAAGAATGACCGCTGCGCAATGTTCTAATGCATAATAGAATAAATATACTAGACTGTACAGTCTAGTATTGTTAAATTTTTGCAAACAATGTAATCTACTGTTAGATTACCGCTGGTACTTATGTAAAGATGACTATGCCAAACACTATTAAACAACGCACACCAGGGCGACCTAAAAGCCTCGCTAAACGAAACCAAATATTAGACTGTGCCAGTGAGTTGCTGCTGTCATTGGGTTATAACAAAACGTCTATGGATTCAGTAGCAAAAGAAAGTGGCGTATCGAAACAAACCGTTTACTCTCATTTTAATAACAAAGACGCTTTATTCAATGCGGTCATTGAAAGCAAATGCGAAATGTACAAAGTAGAAGAAGCAAGCGTGTGTATTGAGAACCAGCCTTTACTGAACATTCTCAGCAGCATTGGGCTTTCCTTTATTCGTTTATTGAACGACGATAATGTAATTGCAATGTATAAGGTCGTTATTGGTGAATCGAAACAAGACTCGCGTGTTGCCCAACTTTTTTACGATGCGGGTCCGTTACACAGCATAAATTTGGTCTCTAAACTGCTAATGAATCACCCACAAAGTAAGCTGAATGCGGCACTAGCATACGAGGCCTCATTAGACTTTTTCAACCTACTCAAAAGTGATTTTCACATGCGCGGAATTTTGCATTTGCCCTATGAATTAAGTGAAACCAAACAGCAAACCTTGGCTTGTAGTGTTGCCAATAAAACAATGGCTATTTTGGCGGTTATTAAAAATAAATAAAGGTAAAGCGCAATTAAAGTTTAATCATACTAAGCGCGATTTTCTGGCATTTAAGAATAAAATAAAGCTACCGTTATAAAAAGCCTAACCTAAAGGTCAGGCTTTTGGGAAATTTGCTGTGTAAATAAACAATAGTTAAAAAGCTCAGTAATGAACATTACTTACTTAGCGTTAGGCCTTGCATAGCTTGTCATCCAATCTTTAACCTCGTTATACCAGTAAATAGAGTTATTTTGCTTTAATATCCAATGGTTTTCGTCGGGAAAATAAATCATGCGTGAATCGACCCCTCTGCTTTGTAGGGTTCTAAAAAGCTCAAAACCTTGTCCAACTGGCACTCGGTAGTCTAGCTGTCCATGGGTAACTAAAGTAGGCGTATCAAATTTATCTGCAAAATAATGCGGCGAAATTGACTTATAAATATCAGGATTTTCCCAGTAGCCTCCGAAACGCGTGGCGTGCACAGCAAAATCGGCTGCCATTTGCGAGTACATATTATACACAGCCGCATGTATCAGCAGGGCTTTAAAAGGGTGTTCTGTACCCAGCATAATGGCGCTAAGATACCCGCCATAGCTTGCGCCGCCGGCAACCATACGGTCGGTGTCTATCCAATCTTTTTGCATAAACCAGTCTGTGGCTGCCTGCACATCTTTAAGCGGCTTAGTTTTCCAATCGGGGTTAATAGAGTCTTTAAACTCTTGCCCAAAACCACTTGAACCGTGGAAGTTAGGCCAAGCCGTTACGTATCCCCACGACGCAAAGGTTTGCGCATTCCAGCGATAATGAAAGGCGTTGGTAATAGCACCATGAGGACCACCGTGGATTAATAGAAATAAAGGGTATTTTTTGCTTTTGTCAAAACCTGGCGGATAATTCACCCACATTTGGATATCTTTGCCTTGGGCACCTTTGTAAGTGACCGACTCGTAGGTGCCTAACTCAACTTGCGCGAGTACTTCGTCGTTAAAGTTATCTAAACGCGTCAACTCGCCGTTTCGTATTGCAACTTTAACCAATCTAGCTGGGTATAAGAAGCTTTCATTGGTGGCAATTAAGTACTTACCAGACAACTGCACGGGCATACCAAAGTTTGTGGCCTTGGTAATAGCGGTAACTTTGCCATCGGCTGCGTCGATATAATATAGGCGCAGGGTAGCGGCATCGTCAATTTGGCTGTAAAAGCCTTCACCATTGGCTGACCATTGAATGTTGGTAACAGAGCGGTCCCAGGTTTCATTCACTTGTGACACTGTTTTATCGGCAACTGAATATAATTTAATGCGCGCGGTGTCAGCATAAAACCCGTGTATTTTACGACTAAGAAACGCCAGTGTTTTCCCATTTGGACTGAATTTTGGTGAAAAGTCGGGCGCATTATTTTGCTTGGTTATATTGGTGGCTTCACTTGCGCCAATGTTGCCGACAAAAATATCGTACTTAATGTCAACCGTATTATTCCAACCGTTTGCATTAAAAGCAATGCGGGTTTCGCTGGGGTCAATATCATAGCTGTTGGCATCAGCAAATTGGCGCGGTAATTCTAAGCCAAAGTTTTGCGTGATTTTTTCAACCTCGCCACCTTTAGCGGGTATACGAAATACATGTGCTTGGCGGTCTTCATTTATCCATTTGTCAAACGACGAATAAGGCAGCGCGTTCCATTGCAAGGCCGACACTTTATTGTTTTTTTGCGTGCTTATGGCTTGCGCCATTTCATCCCATGTTTTGTCTGCCCACACAGAACTGGTGAAATAAATGTGTGAACCTACCCATTTTAAACTTGCAACGCCTGTGGGAACGTTGCTTACCTGAATCGCTTCGCCTGGGCTTGTCATTGGCAATATGTAAATTTGACCAACGTCGTCTGTATCCCGCTTGCTAATAAATGCAAGGTGAGTCGAATTAGGCGAAAATACCGGCTGACTTACACTTAGGCCTTTGGCGGTGATAGCGCGAGCACTGTCAGGCGAATCGTTAAATAACCAAAGTTGAGTTGAATCATTATCTTCTTTGTCTGCATAACTAGACACCCGGGCAACTATAAACTCACCGTTAGGAGATGCTACGGGTTGACCAATACGATCAAGCTGCCACAGACTTTCAACGCTAAGGGTAGTATCAATTATGTCTTTATTTACGTCGGTACTTACACTGTCGTTGACGCTGGCACTCACGTTTGCTATTGCCAATGCACAAACCGCAATGATCAACAATACCAACGACACTAAAAACGATGATGAGCTAAAATAGTTTACTACTTTCTTCACTTTAGATTCCTTTTTAAACGTCATACAATTGTATTCGAAGAGCCTAATTTGTACGATTTCGCCTGTCGTTTGATCAATGCAAATGTAAGAATATGTATGACCTTGTTTGATTCACTTAAATAGCGGAATAATTAACAACCTGTATTACAAAGCCTCTACAATGATGGGGGCGCTGAACACACTATTGCCAAACCCATCATAGGCTTCAACAACAACACTCCCGCCAAGTTTCCGCATATCCGGACTAATAGATAACGACAGTGACCTTGTTGTAGGCCCAAACACATTACCTTGGTTATCCGAAAACAGAACACGATAGAGATCTGCACTAACATCGTTCCACGAAACAACCAAAGTATTGTTGTCGTTTTCGCTAACCGCTGTGAGGGTTGGACCGTGCAAAGGGCTAACAGTAATATCAATGTAACTGGTTATTGTAGCGCTATCATTATTGGTGAGCGTTAGTTGAAATGTCGATATTTTATCAGTCGTAGAGTTAGACATTTCTCTACTTTCAGCATACTTTTTCGAATCTGTTATTTCCTTGTCAATGGGTAAAGCACAAGCACATAACAAAAGTGCAAGCACGCTTATGGTAAGTCCTTTTACAACCATAACTGTTTTCTTTTAAGGGCTAATATTTAGCCTATTATAATATATGGGCAACTCTATAAAAAAAAGCTTTAGTTTGAAATTACAAAATAACGCGAAAATCAAAAAAATTGGCGTTATTGGTATAATGTTGCATGGCTTGCTAAACGTAGTTTTTATAAGCTTTATGATTAGCTCGGTTTTAGTGGTTTTCGTCATAAACTGGTGATAAAGCGCAATAACTCGTGATTTGTATATTTCACACTCGGGACTTAAACTTAACCACTTGATTATATTAGATATATTATTGGCTATATTATTGGCTTCATTCTTGCAAATTTTCGTATAAAGCGAATAACTAACAACAATGTTTTCTGGAGAAACAAATGAACGAAAAAACCAAAGCAACATTAA
>JBLHMY010000137.1:0-6683 GCA_047621065.1 Glaciecola sp.
GTTGTGCTTACAAATACGCCTTTCATTTTCACAAACCACGTCATCTAAATGACGCATAAATCTTGACACTTCAGCTAGTGGGTTTAGTCTTTGTATTCAAAGTCTAATCATCACTGCCCGAAGCGAGGGCGCATTCTACATTGATATGAATAGTGGTCAACATAAATATTAAAAAAACTTCACTTTTAGAGCTTAGTGCTTAATTTTTAGGCGGAGTGTCGTTATCTTCAGGTGTATCTTCGTTATAAGTACTGCCATCAGAAGATTCATTTGTAAAATCTGCGTCTTCTTCAGCTTCCCCTACAACGTCCTCTAAAGTCACTTTATCGACAGTTCTAAAAGTATTAACAGGCCCTGCAATAGCATAAAGAATAAATACAATAAATAAGACTAATGATGGTGCGGTTGCCACAATAATGAAAATCATCATAATCACTAACAGTGCTACAAACGGTACTTTACCTTGCCAATCTACTTCTTTAAAAGAATTGTATTTAAAGTTACTAACCATTAGTAAACCACATAAGCCTGTAATTATAGCAACAACAATCCCGTAATCATGACCACTTATATCGTAGTCTATACTCACCCATACCATACCCGATATTAACGCCGCTGCTGCCGGACTCGCTAAGCCTTGAAAATAGTTCTTATCGGCTATACCAACTTGCGTATTAAAGCGCGCTAAACGCAAAGCCGCGCCTGCTACATATATAAATGCTGCAAGCCAACCAAACTTGCCAAGTTCACTCAAACCAAAATTATATGCTATAAGCGCTGGCGCAACACCAAAAGAAACCATGTCTGCCATAGAATCGTATTCAGCGCCAAAGGCAGATTGAGTATTTGTTATTCTAGCAACCCGACCATCTAAACCATCAAATATCATGGCTACAAATATTGCAATTGCTGCATTTTCAAACTGCCCATTCATGGACATAACAACCGCATAAAAGCCAGAAAAAAGACCCGCTGTAGTCAGTAAGTTTGGCAGCAAATAAATACCGCGTGGTTTTTGTTTTGTCATAAAAGCTCCGAGTTGTGAACTAGACAGTATATCAAAATATCAAAGTAGTAATACACACCTTTTTTAAGCGTATTAAATTTGTATTTACTAATATAATAAGCCGCTGCCCAACTCACATGAATTTTATGTGCTTAGTTACCTAATTTTAAACACCCCTTGCTCATCACAATCTATGCTTACTGTATCTTTACTTTCTAAGCTATCTTCAAGTAATGCTTGAGCCAACGGATTCTCGATTTTGACTTGAATAGCTCTTTTTAGGGGTCTTGCACCATAAATGGGATCAAAACCAGATTCTGCAAGCTTATCAAGAGCAATAGCTGATATTTCAAACTTATAGCCCATGTCATGCAATCGCTTAGTTAAAGATGCAAGCTGTATTTTGGTAATGGATTTAATTTCTTCCATACCCAGTGGATGGAATACGACAATATCGTCTACTCTGTTAATAAACTCAGGTCTGAAGTGCGTGCCAACAACTTGCATAACGCTATCTTTCATTTGTGCGTAATTTTCTTCACCATTTTGCGCTTGAATAATATCCGAACCTAGATTTGAAGTCATAATAATAACGGTGTTTTTAAAGTTTACTGTGCGTCCGTGCCCATCGGTTAGACGTCCATCATCCAATACTTGGAGCAGAATATTAAACACGTCTGGATGGGCTTTTTCAACTTCATCAAGTAATATTACAGAATAAGGTTTTCTTCTAACCGCTTCAGTTAAATAGCCACCCTCCTCATAACCCACGTAGCCCGGAGGGGCTCCTACTAGGCGACTGACAGAATGCTTTTCCATAAATTCAGACATATCTATCCGAATCATTGCGTCTTGAGTATCAAACATGAAGTTAGCCAAGGCCTTGCACAATTCCGTTTTTCCTACACCTGTTGGGCCTAAAAACAAGAACGAACCCATTGGCTTGTCTGGGTCAGCCAGGCCGGCGCGTGAACGTCTAATAGCGTCGGAAATCGCTTTAACTGCTTCTTGTTGGCCAACAACTTGTTTCCCTATTATAGCTTCCATATTAACCAGTTTATCTTTTTCACCGTCTAACATTTTGCTAACAGGAATACCTGTCCATCTAGACAATACATCAGCTATTTCAACTTCCGTTACTTTATTCTTAAGTAAAGTATTGTCTGCGGTTTCATTTTCAGCGGCTTTTTCAAGCTTTTGTTCAAGTGCCGGAATTTTGCCATACTGTAATTCTGACATTCTACTTAAATCTGAGGCCCTACGAGCAATCTCTAGGTCAAGTTTAGCTTGTTCTAAGTCAGCTTTAATTCCTTGAGCACCTTGCATAGCTTCTTTTTCTTTATTCCAGACTTGCTCAAACTGTGCATATTTAATTTCGGCCTGCTCTCTTTCTAACTCAATAATTTCTAGTCGTTTATGGCTCGCGGTATCGGTTTCTTTAGCAAGCGCTTGCTCTTCTAACTTAAGCTGTATAATTCTTCTTTCCAGTTTATCCATCTCTTCTGGTTTAGAGTCTATCTGCATACGAATACTTGATGCGGCTTCGTCAATTAAATCAATGGCTTTGTCGGGTAGTTGGCGGTCACTAATATAACGATTGGATAAACTTGCTGCTGCAACTATTGCTGGGTCAGTAATATCAACGGCATGATGCAGTTCGTAGCGTTCTTTTAAACCCCGTAAAATAGCAATGGTATCTTCCACCGAAGGCTGCTCTACCAATACTTTTTGAAAACGTCTTTCAAGGGCGGCATCTTTTTCAATATATTTTCGATACTCATCGAGGGTTGTTGCACCAACACAATGCAGTTCCCCTCTGGCTAAAGCGGGCTTTAGCATATTGCCCGCATCCATAGCACCCTCGCCTTTCCCCGCTCCAACCATAGTATGTAATTCGTCAATAAATAGAATAACCCGCCCTTCTTCCTTAGCAAGCTCGTTAAGCACTGATTTGAGGCGCTCTTCAAACTCGCCTCGGTATTTTGCGCCCGCTAGTAATGAGCCCATATCGAGTGATAATACGCGTTTGTTTTTTAGTCCTTCAGGCACTTCACCATTAATAATGCGCTGCGCAAGTCCTTCGGCAATTGCGGTTTTACCAACGCCAGGTTCGCCAATTAAAACAGGATTGTTTTTTGTTCTTCTTTGCAACACCTGAATAGTTCTACGAATTTCATCATCACGGCCTATTACAGGGTCAAGCTTGCCTTGCTCTGCTCGTTCAGTTAAATCGGTGGTATATTTTTCTAGGGCCTGGCGAACATCTTCTGCATTTTGATCAGTTACTTTTTGTCCATTTCTAACATGGTCAATGGCTTGTTCAACTTTCTTTTTGCTTAGTCCCAGTTTGGTAAGTAACTGTCCTAACCTGCCGGTATCGTCAATTGCCGCCAATACAAAAATTTCGGACGTAATAAAATCATCTTTACGTTGCTGGGCGATTTTGTCGCACATATTTAACAGACGAATAGTGTCTCGCCCTAGCTGTACGTCGGCCTCAGCGCCTTGTATTTTGGGCAACTTGTCAACGTTTTCATTTAAAGACGAGCGTAAACTATTTAGGTTTATGCCGGTATGTTCAAGTAGTCCGCGAATGCCTGTACCTTGCTGATTAAGCATTGCCGACATCAGGTGTATTGGTTCTATATATTGATTGTCCCGACCAAGCGCAAGCGATTGCGCATCTGAGATAGCAATTTGAAACTTACTGGTAAATTTATCTAAACGCATAGTGAGGTCTCCAATATTTCCTTACCTAATTTATGGGTATTAGGAAATGACAATTCAAGTGACTATGCTATATATTTGACTTATTTATGATGATGTTGCCAATGCTGCACAAATATTAATGAATAACTAAACGCGCAAAACTACGGTAGCCATGCGGCCCGTCTGTAGTAAGCCTTGATGAGTTGCTCGGCGATGTGAAAAACAATTATCGTTAGAATAGGTGCATATTGGTGATTTTTGTATCGCTAACACACCCAAATCTTCTAATTGTTTTTGCGCTATCGCGGCTAAATCGACTAGGTATTTTTCGGTTTCATTATCGCTTGTAAGCGCATCTTTAAAATCGGTAAATTGCTCAACAATATCATGCGAAATTTGAAAGTGGGCTTTAGATATGCTCGGCCCAATCCAGACGTTAAGGGTTTGTGTATTACTAAACGTAGCAACTGCATCACGCAATATACCGTTCAGTAGGCCTCGCCAACCCGCATGAATAGCGGCGACTTGACCGGTCTCATTACAGGCAAAAACAACTGGCAAGCAATCTGCGGTCATTACTGCCAATGGCGTGTTAGTTACATTGGTATATATGCCATCGCAAACATTACCATTGCTTTCATTATTAGCTTCCTTGCCAGCCATACCCACCTCAAAATAATCAACAACAACCGACGAATGCTGTTGGTTTAACCACTTGATAGGTGCTAATGCCTGAATCTCATTGGGCGACATTCTATTAACAACTTGTTGCTTAATAATGGCGTTGAGTAGCTGCCGATTAGTCGCTACGCGAAGTTTATTGTCGCCTACATGCATGGCTAAATTGAACGATTTATAAGCGCCATCGCTAACACCACCGCACACACTGGTGGTAAAACAAAAAACATTCTGGGCTAAGGTCACTTCAGGTAAAAACAACACCTTAAACTATCACCACTGGTCTGGCATATCATGAAGCTTTAAATCATTTCTCATTTGCACTAACAAGGCCTCAAAGTCATCGGGAAGAGGCGCTTTCCAAGTCATGGTTTCGCCGGTAGTAGGGTGCGTTAAACTTAATTGGATGGCGTGCAAAGCTTGCCGTTTAAATCCTCTTAACATAGCAATAAACTCTGCGCTTGCATGTTTTGGCAACCTAGGCCTACCACCATATTGAATATCCCCCACAATTGGGTGATTTATATGTGTCATATGTACTCTAATTTGATGAGTACGCCCTGTTTCAAGTTTCAAACGTAAATGTGTATGTGCTCTGAATTTATTTTTTACCCTGTAATGCGTAACTGCAGGTTTGCCTGATTCACGTACTCCCATCAGAGTGCGCTTAGTTTGGTGACGCCCTATATTAGCATCAACAGTGCCACCGGCAATCATATTACCAAGTACCACAGCTTCATATTCACGACCCATTTCACGGTCTTGCAATTGATTTACAAGACTAGTTTGTGCGCTCAAAGTTTTTGCTACAACCATTAAGCCTGTAGTGTCTTTATCTAATCGATGAACAATACCCGCACGAGGCACTTTCTCAATATCAGGAAAATGACTTAACAGGGCGTTTAAAATAGTACCTGATGGATTACCTGCGCCAGGATGGACAACAAAATCTGTCGGCTTGTTAATAACCAAGATATCGTCATCTTCATATACGATATTTAAAGCTATTTCTTGTGCTTCATTAAATACTTGTACCTCTTGCTCAGCAGAGATAACAATTTCTTCGCCCCCTTTAAGTTTTATTCTTGGGCTTAGTATAGCTTCAGCATTAATTGTCACATTGCCCGCTAAAATCCACTCTTTTAGCTTGGAACGCGAATATTCTGGGAACAAACGCGCAATAGATTGGTCTAGTCTGGTATCATAGTGATCTTCGGGAACTATGGCGTTTAACGATATTAAATTGACTTGTTGACTCATAAACAGGATCATTAGTAGAAATTAGCGCGGAGTATATCAAGCCTTTAGCACAATTGCTTAACCGATAACATAAAAGACAGCGAACAGACCATAAAATACCTGTCGCGCAGTACATTAAATCACATTAAACGAGTAATTCTAAAACATGATAAAGCGAAAAAATTTGTTCACTGCAGTAATCGCAATACTGCTTGCTCTGTCTCTAACAGCATGCTCTAGCGTAGAAGATGAACAACGTGAAGTAATAGAAAGCCAAGGTGCCTCAGCCCTCTACAAACAAGCAAAAAGAAGTATGGACGTGGGTAATTTTTCTGCTGCTGCTCAAATATTAAGTAGTATCGACTCCAAATTCCCATTCGGCCCTTTGTCGCATCAGGTGCAGCTCGATTTAATTTACTCATATTATAAGACCGGTGATGTAGATCAAACATTAGCGACCATTGATCGATTTATACGCTTAAATCCAAATCATGCAGATGTGGAATATGCTATATACATGCGCGGTGTAATTAACATGGAGCAAGACTCCAACTTGTTTCAATCAATTTTTAATATCGATCGTTCTGACAGAGATCCCTCAAAATCAAAAGAAGCGTTTGAAGACTTCAGACGACTTATTGAAAAACATCCCGAATCAAAATATGCAACTGACGCCAAACAACGCATGCTATATATTAAAAATAGATTAGCCAAGTATGAAATTGAAGTGGCTAGGTTTTACATGCGCAGAGAAGCATGGGTGGCGGCAGCTAACAGAGGACGTTATGTGCTTGAATATTTTCCTGATACGGAACAGGTTCAGCCCGCACTAGAAATTATGGTGTCAAGTTATAATGAGCTTGGCTTGGACGAGTTGAAAAATAACGCAGTGAAAACATTGAGGCTTAATTATCCACAAAGCGAATTTATTCAGTAAATTTACCATCATTATTATTGATTGAGCTTTTTGCTACATAATAAAAAAGACGTCTTTTGACGTCTTTTTTATTATGTAGCAAACTACTTTGTTTATACTACGTGTTGGTGTTGG
>JBLHMY010000138.1:0-6641 GCA_047621065.1 Glaciecola sp.
GGTGGATGGACAGCTCAATAAATACTAGATGCGTCAGCGTGCTATATGCGTGTTGCCGCAGCTTAGTTTGCTGCTACATCTAATGCATTTGTTGTTGAATAAGTTTATAATTTGATAATTTAGTTAACAGGAATAATAAAATGAGCGAGTCAATTGTAATTGTTGCAGCAAAACGAACGCCCATGGGCGGATTTATGGGCGTGTTATCTACCGTTACTTCACCCGTTTTAGGCGCAAGCGTTATAAAGGCGGTAACGGCGGACGTTCCATTAAATGCAATTGACGAAGTCATTATGGGCTGTGTATTACCGGCAGGACTTGGTCAGGCTCCCGCACGGCAAGCAACTTTAGGTGCTAACTTACCAATGAGTATAGGCGCAACTACTATAAACAAAGTATGTGGATCAGGCATGAAAGCCATAATGATGGCGTGTGATTTAATTAAAGCAGGCAGTGCATCGGCTGTGGTGGCCGGTGGTATGGAAAACATGTCGAGCGCTCCGTATTTATTGCCTAAAGCACGCTCGGGCTACAGAATGGGCCATGGTCAAACCCTCGACCACATGATGATGGACGGATTAGAAAATGCATACGATGGCAAAGCAATGGGTTGCTTCGCCCAAGATACCGCCGACAGCGAAGGTATTACTCGTGAAGAAATGGATGAGTTTGCCATAAAGTCACTAACCAAAGCCCAAGCGGCGATTAAGGACGGTACCTTCAAAGACGAAATTGTCACGGTAACCATCTCTACGCGCAAAGGTGTTGTAACCGTTAACACCGATGAAGGTCCAGGCAGTGCACGCATTGATAAAATACCAGGCTTACGTCCGGCTTTCAAAAAAGATGGTACGGTTACCGCAGCTAACTCAAGCTCAATATCTGATGGTGCAGCGGCTTTATTAGTAATGTCTGAAGCGAAGGCAAAAGAGCTTGGTTTAAAACCTTTAGCAAAAATAGTAGCGCATGCTACTCACGCTATTAAGCCTGAAGATTTTACAGTAGCTCCGGTAGGTGCAATTGAAAAAGTACTCAGTAAAGCAGGCTGGAGTATAAGCGATGTCGATTTATTTGAAATTAACGAAGCCTTTGCCATGGTGACTATGTTGGGCATTAACAAATTAGGCTTAGATAGCAACAAAGTAAATATTAAAGGCGGCGCATGCGCATTAGGACACCCTATTGGTGCTTCGGGTGCACGTATTGTGGTTACTTTACTGCATGCCTTACGCCACAAAGGCTTGAAAAAAGGAGTCGCGGCTTTGTGTATTGGTGGCGGTGAAGGAACAGCGCTTGCCATAGAAATGTTGTAAATACTTAACGATAACAAACGGGGCGTCACGTCGGCCCCGTTTTACTGAACCGCCTAAGTTATTAACGCAATAAGCTCATGTATTGTTTTTACAGGCATTACTTTTGCGCCTAGCCCTTCCATAGATTTATGGTAGTTCCTATGCGGAATATAAATTTCTGTGAAACCATGCTGCGCCGCTTCTTTAACTCTAGGGACGCCACTGTCGATAGGTCTTACATCGCCATTTAAGCTAAGCTCCCCCATTATGCAACTGGTCCGTGGAATAACAAAATCGTTTAAACTGCTAAGTAACGCCGCTACCAAAGCTAGATCTATACAGGTTTCCAACTCATCAATTTTTAATCCCCCAACAATATTAAAAAATGTATCGTGGAATATTTTCGTTTTGGTATGTTTACGCAGTACGCCCGTGAGCATTTTTATGCGATTCATGTTTAAACCAACGCAAACGCGCTGAGGATATTCACCTTCGTTTTCGGTGGTTAAACATTGAATTTCCAGCAGTATATTACGGTTGCCCTTGCGAATACAGGTAATCGTTGAACCGGGAGAGTTGGTCGTTGAACCCGATAAGAATATTTCGCTCGGGTTATCAACGCTTAACATACCACGCTCACACATTCTAAAAATGCCAACGGTATCGACGTCTCCAAAACGATTTTTATTAGCGCGAAGGGTACGAATTTGGCCATCGTTTGTATCTATGTGTAGCAAGGCATCAACTATGTGCACAAGGGTTTGCGGGCCCGCTATTTCATTATTTTTGTTCACATGAGCAATAATAAACATGGTCACATTGTTTTGTTTACAATATTGTGTAAGGGCTTGCGCAGCGGTTTTTACCTGAGAGGGCGAACCAGGGCTGCCATTTGCAGCCTCTGTCACCACCGCTTGAATAGAATCGATAACCGCAAACTTAATGTTTTGGGTATCCAACTCTTCAATTATATTCTCTACACTGGTTTCACTGAGTAAAAATAAATTATCGTTGTTATATTCAAGTTTAAGTCTGTCTACTCTGTTTTTAAACTGCGATAAAGACTCTTCTGCAGTGCAATATAACGACGGCATACGCATAGACATTTTCGCAACTAACTCAGACAACAATGTAGTTTTACCTGCGCCTGGGTCGCCTGATATAATATTGACCGAGCCTTTAGTCACGCCACCGCTTAACACTCTATCAAGCTCTCCTATGCCGGTTAAGCTTTTTTCAGCGTCTGTAGACTCTACATCATTGATTTTTTTAGCACCTGACCCTTGCGCACCAGCATACCCCATTACTCCATTTGATTTACTTGGCTTGGTTCTTGATGAAGACGACTCAGCACTAATGCGCATTTCTTGCATAGTGTTCCAACTACCGCATATACATTGTCCTTGCCAGCGCAAAGTATTGTGGCCACAATCTGTGCACACAAACTGGGTCTTAGAGGATTTTGCCATAACACATTCATTCCTTTTTAAAGCATGCACAAATTATACTACATGCGGCTATTAATACGTTTATTTAGCCGATATTTTGGTTTATATTTTTTGCAAACCTTTTATAAGAAGCCATTTTCACTTAAGCTAACATTATTTTATACAATAGATATAAAGGAATTGGCAAAGGCTTCCGATAAGATAAATGTATGCAAAGTAAATTACTCATTAAAGGGCAACCACTAGGCGGTAAAAAACCTATTAATGGCCCAGATTTGTCGCCTTACCGCCAAGTCATTCAAGGATTAGCTCCCTTGGTCCACAAGCCCATTTTCAACAATGAATTTGAACGGCAGACAAAAGCGATTTCGTCAGATCTACGCTTTTTAGTCAAAATGGAGGTGAAACGCCTCGCCAAGCCCTGTATACGATCAATCGATATTCGTACAATTGTGAAAGACGAGTGCCGCCTATTCACCCATCACGGCATAGATCATTATTTGAATGTTATCGGAATTTTAAGTTTTGAAAAACTGATCAAACGATATTCAGAATATACATTTGGCGTTTATGAGGGGGTACTAGAAGAAGCACACAAAGAAAAAGACCAGCGCCTTGTTGTGACTAAAAAAGGGAATACGCTAGCAGAATTGGTTTTACCTGAGGAAAAATATATTGTCCCCTGCCAAGAGCTACTAAACTTCCCTACTCGCAAGCAAGAGAGATTAAATTATGTTGTTGCCGTAGAAGTATTTTTTCCCGACAACAGTAGTGCCCATGCTAGCACCTTAGATATTTCAATAAATGGCCTAAGGATAAAGCTAAAAGAACCCCAAGTTATCCAAAAACTTAAAACCTTTAAACCGCTAAAAATTGTATTTCGCGGCGTCAATAAACAACATGGCTTAAGCCGTGAGTCTATTGAATATCAGGTATCTAGCATTAGCGGGACGGCCGACAAAGCTAATGTCCATTTGTATCGAGAGGCAAGCAGCGGCGATCTTTTTGACACCTTTGTAAGTGATTTAATTAAGCTGAATAAACATAGATACAAAGTTAACTTAGACAATGTAGAAATGGCTATGGCTAGCAAGATATACGAACAAAGTTTTGCCAATACCACGCCGACTTTACCAGTATTTGTATGCCGCGATGAAAATGATTTCTACCACGCTCAATATGCCAGTATGAATTCTCACAGCAAACATCTTCTTGATTACTGGACTGATGAAAAAGGCAATAATTTACTTGGCTTTTTACTTAATCCAGCACGCATATACCAACTGCTCAACAATAGTAGTGCGTATCCGCAAATGACTATTTATTGCTTTAACCATGTTAAAGACGAAAAAGTATACTTTTATTCAGCTACGCCAAAAGAACTTGCGAAGCATCCAGAGTTGGCAGATACCTTTTTTGGCTATGGGTCACGCAAAGTAAGTTGGCGCGTTTATCAAATCACCTGTTCCAATATAAGTCCGCAAGATGCTTTTTCTCCAACCTCTATTCCCGATGGTATAAATAAGAAAATTGACCGTCTAAATCGTGGAATTAGCCCTAGACTGCAGTCTAGGCTAAATAATATTAGTAATATGCTAAGCATTACCGATATTACCTGCGAAACGGGCCAACAATGCTACCAAAATCGTCGGTTGAGTAAACATAAAATAAAACTACTAAAAGCGTTTGGTCATGCCCGCAATAAGCTACCTGTATTGCTGCAATCGTTTAGGCACAAACAACAAGAGTTGCGGCGCCAAACGCGCTATATTCTTAGAACTAAAATAATATTAACAAGCAACACCCAATACATTACCGGAATAACTGAAGATATTTCTGTTAGCGGACTTAAAATTGAATTGGATGAGCCATTTACGCAACGCATGAATAGTAAAGTAGAATTGTCTTTTGTGCGCTTGCAAGAAATTACTCAGCACTTTGAGTTGAAACATTTACAATATCGCGTGGTACATATAAACATCAACAAACAGGTGCTGCATCTTCAGGCTGTTGCCCTTGATGAGATGAGCGTAGCAGAACACTTCTTTACCCAATTAATTACCAACAACAGCGACAAGTTAATGCAGGTACTTGTTGACGAGCCGGTGCCAGGTATTGGCGCTGCACTTAGAAATTTACATTCAAAGAACAGTCCTCAATTTTGTGCTTACATAGAGAAAACACAGCAAGGCTTTTTGCCGGCCATGGCAACGGTAAGTCAAGTGCGCGCAAAATGGATGGACTTTTTGCACAATGACAAAAGTTTAGCTTTGATTAACGTTGCTTGGATGTATCAAGATATTGGCGACGGAAAAGACTTAGTAAATCAGTCTCTAAAAGTCTTAAAAGTGGACCCCAGTGCAATTAAAACTGAAATTTATGTTGCTACTCCCAGACAACACGATGTCGGTGTTAAAATTGCCAAGGCAAAATGGCAATATGAGTTTACTAGCCACCGCGCTAAAAAAAGCTTCATTAAACAGGCATTAAAAGCCGGTGATTTTTTTGCTTTTAATATCACAATTAATAAAGCACTTAAGCCCGATTTAGAAAAGATTGAACAAGAATTACTCTATTTGAGCCAACATGCCATTCACAAAGCCACTTATTTTGAAGAACGTATGTGGGATATAGCCGGCGCCTTATTCCTAACCGATATTACGCCTGAAGTGTTATATCGCTATGATATAGAAAATGATCACAACGAATAACTTAGATCTTAAGCTTGCAAACAATATAACAAACCTTCAAAACCACAGTAGTGAATATTTGCATCGGCGGCAGCCTGTACTTTCGCTTTAGCTTTATAAGCAACGCCCAGTCCAGCGGCAGCCATCATTAGTAAATCATTGGCACCATCACCAATAGCAATAGATTGTTGCGGATCGATATTATGTTGGCTTAACTTTTCTAGTAATATCTGCTTTTTCATTTCGCCGTTAACAATATTCCCTTCTACTTTTCCTACTAATTTCCCTTGATTAATCGATAAGGTATTGCTGATTGCGTGGGTAATTTCAAAAGTATCTTTTAAATAATTAGCAAAATAAGTAAAACCGCCAGAAGCAATGCAGGTTATCCAGCCATGTTCTTGTAAGATTTTAATGGTTTGTGCAAATCCAGGATTAATAGGTAGCCTACTTTTTAACTTTTCCAGTTCAGCTATATCTATTCCCTGTAAACAAGAAACACGTGCATGCAAGCTTTGATTAAAATCTAACTCGCCTTGCATCGCGCGCTCTGTGAGCGCACTGACTTTTTCACCTACACCCGCTAAGCTAGCAATCTCGTCAATGCACTCCATATTGATAATGGTTGAATCCATATCCATTACTATCAGGCCAGGCTTTGACAACGATAAAGTAGAAACCTTAAATGCATCTACAAAAAACTCTTTCGCCAAGTGAATTAATCGGTCTGGCGTTATTAAGGCAAGGGTTTCAACGCCTGTTTTATTGCTATCATCTGTCGGCATTTTCTGATGATACAAAGTGAGTTCAACGGCTTGTTGAGCAAACTCACCATGTAGGTAATGCCCTGAAATAACTACATATTGTGCCGCACTAAAATAATTCAGGATTATTTTTTGCAACACTTCCATATTAATTGCTTGGCCTACCAACACGCACATTTCTGGCGTACTCGCATTAAGATTGTGTTGTGCGATAACATCACTTATTTGCGTTTTACTCATTACCAAAAGCACTTCCTCATCCCCGGGGTGCAAAGCTAAATAATTACCATCAATTAAATTTTTATGTAAATACGCCGTTGATAGATGCAATGGACTTTTAATACTGGATTTGTGTGTTGCTATATTTTTTGCCACTAGAAAAGGTTCCTGTAAATCATTAATTTAGCGCTTTTTCATTCACCACATTATCGTGCTAGCGTTTGAAAT
>JBLHMY010000139.1:0-6617 GCA_047621065.1 Glaciecola sp.
ATTTTTACACTTTTTGCTGCAAAATTTTTACTCGCTATTGTTGCAATTGCCCTAGGTGTACCCGGGGGCATTATTGGCGCAGTCATGGTTATTGGTATTTTAGCTGGGGTTTTGTTTTTACAACCCTTGCAAGGGCTATTGATACATGTAATAGAAATACCAATGCTAAACACACCGCTTGAGTTGACGACTAACTACGCCCTACTTGGGCTGGCCGGCTTTTTAGCGGCGGTTTTACATGCCCCACTCGCTGCGCTTTCGGCAGTTATGGAGTTGAGCTCAACACAGCAAATTATACTGCCTGCACTGATCACAATAGTGAGTGCATACGTTACCTCAAAGCAACTGTGCAATAACCGCTCTATATTTATCCAGCAGCTTGATTATCAAAATTTACCTTACACCACCACCGCAATTCGGGTTGAATTACAAGATACCGGCGTAATGGCAATAATGCGCACCGATTTCAAAGCATTTAACATGGGTGAAGAGGCCGAGATGTTTGAATTTTTGCAACAAAATCCGAACGCTTTATTAGTAAACACAAGGCAATATGAAGGGTCATATGAATGGGAATTGATTAATCTTGCAGTAGGTTTACAAGAAGATAGTGACCCAATTTTACGAACTAAAATACACTGTATATCTGATCAAAACACCTTAGCTGAGGTGTATGAATTACTACATACACAAGCTCACGGTGGTGTGGCTATTGTGTCGGCGGTAAATAAAGATGTTACCGGCGCAACAATAGAGCTTGACCAGCAAAATACGCAAGGCAAATTATGCGGTGTTATTACGTGGAACATGTTACACACTTATTTACTGCGGCAACAACACTAATTACTTACTTAATTAATTTATGTTGCGTCGCAAAGGTTACTAAGCCATTACTTTGTAGGTAGCACAAAAAGGAAAGCACTATGCTTTTATGGTACACAGCATTACATGTATTTTTTATGATTGCTTGGATGGCAGGAATTTTCTACCTGCCTCGCTTATTTGTATATAACGCCCAGTCAAACAATCTGGCTGTAAAAGAGCAGCTTAATATAATGCAACGAAGGCTGTGGTTTTTTATCACACCATTCGCGGTGCTCACCTTGGTGTTTGGAATATTATTAATTTACACCTACGGCGCACAATGGTTTAGGGTAAGTCTTTGGATGCATGTAAAACTAGTCATTGTTATTTTGTTCTACATTTACCATATTTATTTATATATATTAATGAAGCGTTTTCTAAACAATGCAAATACCCACAGCGCTAAATTTTACCGATTTTTAAACGAAGTACCCGTGTTGGCGCTTCTTGCCATAGTGATATTAGCCATTGTTAAACCATTTTAAGTGAGGTGTTAGTCACTTTGGTTTTGGAAGGTTTCAAATTGATTGGGCAAAAAAGCCGCCAGTTCACCTGAAATAGCAATATACTTGTGCAAAGTATCTTGCAAACTTTTAGCAATGACAGGCAGCTTTTGCGCTAATAATTCACCGCCACCTTCTTTAACATTTGCTTCTTCAATGGCTTTTTCAGGATCAGCAAAGGTGCTGAACATGAGCAAGCAGTGCTTCAAATCTTTTGCCAATTGAGGAGCTTTTTCGGGGGTTTGAGCCTGCATTTTATTCCATGCACTCTGCCAAACTTTCTCGCGGCCAATGTGCGCAACTAATATTCCCTCGCACCACTCCCGCAAAGGCTCAACGCTATTACCGCCAACACTACTGCTGCTATACACCGCATAATCAGGTAAACAAAGACTGTTATTATGCATGCTTGCCAGACATTGTTTAAAAAACCCAAACAAAATATCGGTAATATGGTCTGCTTGCTGGGCATTTTGGATTTGTTGATGATGTTTAATTACCCACGGCAGCCACACATCGGGCAACGGAATTTCTGGGCAAGCACAAGCGCCTAATAAGCACCCTTCTACGTATGACTGAGAGTGCAAAAATTGAGCTTGCTCAGGCTTATCGTAAAGTACCGACAAATCATTATATAGGTAATTAGATACATCCATAGAAAATCACACCTACTATATTAAAAGAATGCTAGGTTAAAGCAGTGCTAGCAAAATGCCAGCAAACATTAACAGCACTTTATGGGTTTTAACTATACCAATAGCATGCCATGATACAATTTCAAGACTAGCTTGAACACCGTTGATTAACGTAAACAAAACAGGATACACAATGCGTGCAGGAGTAAAAGGCTTAATCGTTGCCGCCGCCTTTATCGGCCCGGGTACAGTTACCACCGCCTCGCTAGTAGGTGCGCAAACAGGCTATGCACTTATTTGGCTATTAGTTTTTGCTATAATAGCCACCTTCATATTACAAGAAATGGCGTCTAGATTAGGCACCATTAGTGGTGTAGGTTTATCTGAAGCGATAATGTTAAGCATTACTAACCCTATTGTGAAATGTTTAGTGGCAGGCTTAGTCATTGTTGCAATAGGAGTAGGCAACGCTGCATATGAGGGCGGTAATATTACAGGCGCTGCCTTGGGCTTAAGTGCAAATTTTAGTGGCTCTATTCAACAGTGGGCATTTACCCTAGGTATAATTGCTTTATTGCTATTGGTGTCTGGCCAATACAAATTGCTTGAAAAATGCTTAATTGGCTTGGTTATTATTATGAGCTTGGTATTTATTACCTTAATGGTATCTGTTGGTATAAACACTTCGCTGCTGGCTGAGGGCCTCACGATGCGCGCGCCCATGCTTTCAAATACGGCATTAGCGCTGGCCATAGTAGGGACAACTATTGTGCCATATAACTTGTTTTTACATGCAGGGTTAAGCGCCCAAGACACACAAAATAAAACGAATGCAAAAGCCATTAGTAAAAAAGAACTTCGCCATCAAAATGGTCAGCTGTTTGCCAGTATTGGTATTGGCGGTTTGGTCACGTTTGCTATTTTATCAAGCTCGGTCAGTGCTTTTTATGTGGCACAAATTGCCGTTAACCCTAATAATATCGCAAATCAACTTACCCCATTACTGGGACAGCAAGCAAGCCTGTTTTTTGGTATTGGTTTGTTCGCAGCCGGTTTAACATCAGCAATAACTGCGCCATTGGCAGCTGCCTACGCGATTAGTGGCTTATTTGGTTGGCAGCCAAGTTTACAGAACATTAAATTTAGACTAACAGCTATTCTTATAGTCGTGGTTGGTACCGCCATGGCAAGCATAGGACTGAAACCTATTGCCCTTATTTTGATTGCACAAACCGCGAATGCACTATTATTGCCTATTTCGGCTATATTGTTGGTATGGGTCTGTAACCGTAAGTCACTTTTAGGAGAATACAGAAATGGGGTGTTTGCAAATACAGGGGCCGGCATAGTTATTTTATTAGTCCTTGGTTTAGCGGTTTACAAATTGTTTTTTTAAGCATTACACTAAGGACTATGTCTAGCACTAACCTGCTACTTCATAATTTTAGCCTTAGCACACATTAGCAAAAAGGCGTTCATGATATATTCAAAAAGTTAACGTTTGTGACGCCTGTGGTAAGTTATAGATTTTCATACAAAAACGCTACTTTAAATAACCTTTATCAGCTGTTATGCCTTATAACTATAGGATAAATTGGAATTCAAGGAACAAGATCTTTGTTAACGAATATTATTGTGTTCCTGCTCTTTGTCGCATTAGCCATTGCTATAGTCATTTGGTTGCGCAGCAGCAGTTCGGGCACAATTGCAAACAACAGCCTTATGAAACATAGGCAAAAGCGTATAAGCAGCCATCCAAGTCATACCAACTTGCCTGATGTGTCGACGGCGCATGCCCATGAAAAAAAATTAAAGGTGGAAGAAACGCCTATAGTTTCGCCTAGTTTTTTTGAGTTCACACTAATTACCTCTATTGACCACACTCATCGATACAATGTATTGACGGACGATCAGAATATGCGTAAGCCGCATCCCTTGTTAAGTGCACTAACGAGCAATATTTCTGATGCTAAGGCTCTTTACGCTACAGTGAAAACTGACCCTGAGCTTGTTGCCAAAATAATTAATGTCTCTAACTCGCCACTATTTAGTTTGTCAAAACCCATTACTAACGTACATCATGCCATTGTTTTTTTGGGGGTTGTGCAAGTAAAAAATATAGCAACACACTTTGCCTTGCAAAAAAGTCTCAAATTCAGCAACAGCCAACAGCAAAAAGCATATCAGCAAATATGGTCCTCTAGTTTTCTTGCCAGCTCAATAATGCTAATAATGGCTAAGGCTATTCAATTAGAAAATGCAGCTGAATTATCAACTCGCTGTCAGCTTGGATACTTGGGCGATATTTCTACCCTGTTTTCTCGCCCGCAAACAGCTAAATTATTTGTAGAAAAAACGTCTTATTTAGAACGTATTGATTACATTCAAAAATTAACCAACGCAAACACCGCTATATTAGGCGGTATTCTCGCAAAAAAATGGAATCTTCCAAAGGATATATCAGATTCACTGCACAACAGCGCTCTGCCGTTTACCAATCAATTTGCTGAAACGAATTTAAGCGACCTAGAAATACAGCAAATATTAGTTTGCTATTGCTGTTGCCGTTTAGCCGAAGCAATTATATTTGATAACTCTAATGATATTTTAAATGCAAACGCCTTTTCATTTGAAGCCACGGGTAAAGAGGAGTTTTACTACATTCCCGAGCTGCTCGAAAAGTATCGTTTAACGAAGCTTTCAAGTGCGTTTGCTAACACCAGCACCAAAGCAAAACTTATTGAAGCGGTTGAGCTTACTATGCAAAATTTGCACTAACACAAACCGCACTAGAAAATAAGCGTTAGCGCACCAGCCAATTGCTTGGATTTAATGCCTTACCTTTATGCCTAATTTCAAAATATAATCCAGCGCGTTCTTGACCACCACTGGTGCCCACTAAACTAATAGTATCGCCAGCTTGTACCATATCACCAACATTTTTGAGCAGTGCTTGGTTACGCCCATATACACTCATATAGCCTTTGCCGTGGTCAACTATAGTGACTAAGCCAAAGCCCTTTAGCCAATCGGCATAAAGTACAACACCATCTGAAACAGTACTTACGGCTGCACCCGACTTGCCATTTATAACAATACCTTTCCACAGCACTGGGCCTTGTCTTCGTTTACCAAATAAATGCTGAATATTGCCCATAGCAGGCACATTAAGCTTTCGCTCTTTGCCGGTTAAGCCAAGCAGTTCAATATCGCCTCTTTGCCTAGCTTGTTGGGCAACAAGTTCGGCTTTTTCAATAGCGCTTTGTAAGTCGCCCTCTTGTTGCTGTAGTTGCGCAACTCTTGCTTGGTCGCTTCTAATTTGCTGCTCTAGTGCTCTAAAGGTCTCAAATCGCTGTTGCTGTTGGTTACGTAACTGCGAAGATTGGCTTGATTGTTTGCTCAATAAGCCGCTTAACTGTTGTTCTTGTAAATCAAGTTCAAGCTGCACAGTCTCAAGCGCCTTAACTAAGCCTCTAAACGTATCTATTTGTGCTTGACGCGCTTTATTTAAATACTGATAGTATGTGAGGACTCGCTCAAATTTACGCGCTTCATCCTGATTAAAAATCATTTTAGCAAAATCATAATCGCCAGCCATATAGGCACTTTTAAGCTGGCTGGCCAAAGCCTTTTGTTGATTACTCATTCTTGTTTGGATAGATTTTTTTTCAGCTGTTAATTTGTTTAGTTGAGCACGTGTGGCGCCTAATTTTTTGTCAGTTTGATTAAGTAAGGTCGCCGTTTGCGCAATTTTTAATTCAGCCAGTTTGAGTTCTTGTTGTAAACGCTCAGAATTTTCCAAATTTTTATTAAGCTGCCGCTGCGTTTCCTCAATAAGGTTTTGTATTGTCTCAAGTTCTATTGTATCTGATGCATTTTGTTCGTCCAACTGAGCCCATGCTAATTGAACACTTATTGAAAGTATTATTAACGCTATAGCTAACGCGCGCCACGCACTAAAACGCAGCGTACGACAGGCCCTGCTATTAGCAGTAATATTAGCCGAGTTATTAAGCAAATCACTAAGCAATGGGTGGGTTAGCAAAAAAATAGCGCCTCATGTTAATACTTATACTATATATACAAAGCACGCTACTTTAAGGTCACTATAGGGGTGCCTGTCATTTCGCTTGGTTGCGACATTCCCATCAAATGTAGCATAGTTGGCGCTACATCACTAAGCGTGCCGCCACTTCGAACATTCGCAGCGCGGCCGTAATAAATGAAAGGGACTGGCTCACTTGTGTGTGCGGTGTGTGCTATGCCTGTATTTGGGTCTTGCATTTGTTCGGCATTACCATGATCGGCGGTTATTAAGCACTCTGCGCCATTGCGACTTAGCGCCTCAATTATGCGGCCTATGCAGGCATCTACTGCTTCGCAAGCCTTAACGGCTGCATCGAAATTGCCGGTATGTCCTACCATGTCACCGTTTGGAAAATTACAAATGATAACGTCATAAGAACCCGCATCTATCGACTCAATAAGGGCGTCGGTGAGTTTTGCAGAATTCATTTCTGGTTGAAGATCGTACGTAGCAACATCGGGTGATGGAATAAGTATACGCTTTTCGCCTTCGTATTCGTCTTCTTTACCACCACTATAAAAGAAGGTA
>JBLHMY010000140.1:0-6607 GCA_047621065.1 Glaciecola sp.
GCAATATCCACAACTGTCTTTTCAATTTCAAGCTTGTCTAAGCCGTTAACCGTCACTTCTGGATACACTTCAAATACCGCTACAAATTCTAAATCTTCGCCATTAATATCTTTCGTTAACTCAAAATTGGGCATACCAGCGGGATTAATTTTTTCTTGCATAATCGCTTGATAAAAATGCTGCTGCATAACATCGCCTGATACTTCTTGGCGTACGGCGCTACCAAAACGTTTTTTGATGACACTTGCTGGTACTTTACCTGGACGAAAACCGTTAATACGTTGTGATTTTGCTAATTGTTGTAAACGTGATTTTACAGCTGTATCTACAGATTCAGCTGGAACGGTAATAGTAAGACGGCGTTCTAACCCTTGAGTCGTCTCGACTGACACTTGCATTTTTCTACCTCAACTATGCGCCACTTGCGCTTTGTGTAATCAATCATATTGAATAAGAAATTTATGAAACGGTTTATACAACCATTTGTTTAACTTTCTACTCAAGTATGCATGGCACCCAAACAACTTCAAGAGGTGCATGAGTTTAAAAAAGGACGCCAAATTATACAGAGTGATTTTATTATAGTCGAGGGCTTATGAGGCTTTAATTGAAAAAAACCTATATTAAGTGATTTTATTACTATTTTTTTCTCTTTAAAGAAAGGCTATTTATCAAAATGGTCGGTGAGATAGGATTCGAACCTACGACCCCTTGGACCCAAACCAAGTGCGCTACCAAGCTGCGCCACTCACCGAACTAATCGTTGCTGAACATTTTGTATAATTTTAACGCGTACTAATTACTTTTTTAAGATGGTGCGGAAGGAGAGACTTGAACTCTCACGCCGTGAAGCACTGGAACCTAAATCCAGCGTGTCTACCAATTCCACCACTCCCGCAAAACTGTTGCTGTGCTTACGTAGTCATTGCTACGGTAAGCTTACCAGCCAAAATACAAACCTAAACTGAATTATGTGAAGAAAAAGTGGGGTGGACGATGGGGTTTGAACCCACGACCGCTGGAATCACAATCCAGAGCTCTACCAACTGAGCTACGCCCACCACTGTTTCTCTTTACACTTTTATTTCTGTTAACATTTTCTTCTTACTAGCATACCTTTTGAGCCAAGAAAATGGCGCGTCCGGCAGGATTCGAACCTGCGACCACCCGCTTAGAAGGCGGGTGCTCTATCCAACTGAGCTACGGACGCTCGTCGAATCAAAAAGCAAATGGTCGGTGAGATAGGATTCGAACCTACGACCCCTTGGACCCAAACCAAGTGCGCTACCAAGCTGCGCCACTCACCGACATTGTAAAGAAAAAGCAAATATTGCTCATCTCTACGGGGGGCGCATGTTACCTACAATGCCGATTATGGTCAAACATTTTTTAGTATAATTTAGCGATTTCTTAAGCTTGTTGGTTTTTTCGACAGCTATATTATATCAACAGCGCATTTACGACATAAAAAGCACTTATCCAAATGACCTATCACAAACTCTGCACAAGCCAAAAAAACAAATTTATGATTACATTACGTAGATGCAAAATAAGCAATTTCTGGTTTTCTGATTCATTTTTCCCTAAACTACAATGATAAAACATAAACTGATGAATTAGATAGATGACAGCCCAATTAATTGATGGCAAAAAAATAGCTAAGCAAGTACGCAATAACGTAGCGGCGCACATAGAGGTTTTAAAAGAAGCAAACAAAAGGCTACCCGGATTAGCGGTTATTTTAGTTGGCTCAAACCCGGCTTCGCAGGTCTATGTAGCCCATAAAACTAAAGCGTGCGCTGAGGTAGGCTTAGTATCGAAAGAGTTCACACTACCGGCAACTACAAAACAACAAAGTATATTAGATTTAGTCGAACAACTTAATAACGATCCGGAAATTGACGGTATTTTAGTGCAGTTGCCATTGCCAGCAGGATTAAACGCCGATGAAGTGCTTGAACGTATTCACCCCAGTAAAGATGTTGATGGCTTCCATCCATATAATATTGGGCGCTTAGCGCAGCGTATGCCGGCACTAAGACCTTGTACGCCTAAAGGCATAATGACAATGATAGAGACCACCAAGCGTAAAATTAAAGGCATGGATGCAGTCATAGTCGGCGCATCAAATATTGTTGGCCGTCCCATGGGTTTAGAACTATTACTGGCTGGCTGCACGGTTACTACCTGCCATAAGTTCACCAAAGATTTACAAACGCACGTGCAAAGAGCCGATTTACTGGTAGTCGCAGTTGGTAAACCACATTTTATTCCTGGCGAATGGATAAAGCCCGGCGCAATAGTTATTGATGTTGGTATTAACCGTTTAAGCGACGGCAGTTTAACCGGTGATGTAGATTTTGAAGTAGCTAAAGACCGCGCCCATTGGATAACACCGGTGCCCGGTGGCGTTGGCCCAATGACGGTAGCCAGCTTAATAGAAAACACCTTAGAAGCTTATGTCGAATATCATTCACCACTAAAAATCTCAAATGACGATACTAAATGAGCAATCATAACGGCACATTTACAGACTCAGACGTTGAAACAAAAATATGGAAATGGCTCGACGCCGTTGTGATAGGAGAAAACCTCTGCCCTTTTGCAAAAGCACCGCGTCAGCGCAAACAAATAAGATTACTTGTTGTTGAAGAAGTAGCAGTAGCGCAAATATTAACCATACTTGCCAATGAGTGTTCTTTTTTATCCTCAAACCCACAAACAGAAACAAGCCTAGTTGCGATGAGCAATGGACTGACCAATTTTTATGATTATTTAGATATACTGGACATGGCTCAGCAACTGCTAGAAGAGCTAAATTATGAAGGTGTTTTCCAATTAGCCAGTTTTCATCCAGCCTACTTGTTTGAGAGTGAACCCGCCGATTCAGTCAGCCATTATACCAACAGAGCTCCCTTCCCTATATTTCATCTTATCCGAGAAGCGAGTATTACCAAAGCACTCGCTTTTGTTGACGACCCAGATGCAATTCCTGCCCGCAATATTGAACATGCACATAAACTTGGCGTCGCTTTTTTTAAGCGCTATTTATAGACTACTTAATGTTTGTATATTAAACATTTGGTGTCCATATAGTCATAATTAATAAGCTTTGCTTACTCAGTATGAAAGTTAATCAGCAGGTGTTTTAGTGACAAAGTCTGCTCTATCTTTCAAAATAGCGTCAAGCTGATAAGTAGGGATTACAAATAACCATTGATGTAAATAGTCCCCACGCTTCAATGCGTTTATTTTAACGATGTAGGGAACCGTAGTGAAATTTGATACATTCGCCTCGTCTTGTGCGCTTGAGTTTGAAAAGACATCGACTTCTACCGTTTCATTGTTAAAAGTTTGTATAGTAAAACGCGTCAATAACTGGTATGCCCCGCGTTCGATCGTATCAAGTGTTAATAAACTTTCAAAAGTCAGCCCTAACAATGATGATACAAAGTTATCGATGACCAAAGGGTAAACCAGCTCTTCGTCTAGTGTTAGGGCAGAAAACGCAAATCGCTGGCCATTAAACGTTTCAGGGTTGTGTGACTCTACGGTAGTTTTCATACTGTTTTTTATACGCTCTTGAGTTGCACTAGTGATGTTCTGTAAACCCCAAAGCGTTTTATCTCCATGCGTTCTTTCAATACTCGTAACGGTATCTGCTGTTATATTAAAAAGAGACTTTTCTAACCAAGCAAAATTATCATCGGGTAAATCAATTAGCTTATCAATTAATAGCATTTGATTATTATCGTTAAATCTTACAAATTGACTATTGTTTAACATAGCTCGATAACCTAATAGGAGTTCAAAGCTACTGACATCTGTTGTTACCTTAACAAGCGTTGCTGTGCTGTTGTCTGCATTTAGTGCCAATAAACCCAAGCGCGCATGATTTTTTGGCTTCGCGCTTTTATATTCAACAATATCAGCATCTGTTAAATCGCGCACTAAGGTCGCTAAGTGAGATTTTTGCAGTGGAAAACCCGTTTCACTGCCATCGATAAAACCAATCCACTGAGTGTTCTCAAATTTAGCATCTAATAGCACAGAATCGGCTGTTATCAATTGGATGTTGCGAATACTAGTATTGGTATTTATACCGCCGTTAGTTGTGCCTGCACTTACGTTAACTTGTTTCATCAACTTTGTTAGTCCAATATCACCGCTACTCGTTTTTAATTTTGAGTCTTGCACACCAATGTAATAAATACCTGAGCATAAAATAACAAACACTAGTAACAAATAAGTGAGTTGCTTTTGCATTATTCTCTGGCCTCTTTTGGCGCGCGTTTTTTGAACAGCTTTGCCGTTAATAACAGCAGTAAAACCAAAACCAATGGCGCGGCTACAATGTTAATAAGCTTGAGAATATTCCCTAACTCGTCAATATCTCGCTGCAATTGAAATTGAACATCACGTAACGATTTCCTAATGGCGACTCTTTGTTCAGTAAACGAGGCTATTGCAGCTTCTTGTTCAGCACTTAATGCCAAAGAGTCGCCTTGCGTTTGAATAGCAGCCAACTGCGTTTCTGTTTGTTCTAGCTGCCCTTGCAAACGTTTTTCTTGCGCTCTAAATTTTTCTTCTGCTACGGCTTGTATTGCCTGTACTTTGGTAAAGGGTCTGGCAAACGTACCGCGACTTCTAACACCAATAAGCTCAGCACTGCCGCTTAAATTCTCGAGTATGTTAAGAATAAAATCACCATTGTTGGCAAAAGGCGTAAAAACCGCTTGTCCAAAGAAATTGCTTTGCTGCACCCAAAATCTATCGGCGGCTAAGTCGGCATCTGCAATTACCACTAAATTTATATTCGCCGTTTGCGTAACCAGGGCCTGTGCATTACTCGTAATTTGTAGATCAGCAAAATACGATGATGCTGGGCCTGAATAACGCGCAGCTAAGATAAAATGCTTATCGCCTTTGGTGAAATTATCGGTAAACACAGTCGGGTCGCGGGTGGCCATATAATTTTGCGAAGGCATTAAATCACTTGATGTAGAGGAGTTTAACAGCACTGTTTGTGAAAGCTGACTGTTAGCTGTTAGCGCTAATGTGCCAAAAGAAGCGCCGTTTATACTGTCTAAATCGGATGTTGTAATATCATTATTATTTATTTGATCGCTGGTTAAGCCTAAAAAACCAAGATGGCGATTTATATCGCCCTCAGAACTGCGCACTTCCAAGCCTGTTAAAGCATCAAGCACCACCGCTGAGCTATCAAACATAATGCCGTAAGTAGACAACAGCGGCAGTATTGAACTGTTGGCGCCAACTGAACCCATTTGGGTCATTGGGTCAGATTCATAGTGCGCATCTAGCAACGCTAAAGCCTTTCCGTCTTGCATTAAAAATTGATCAATACTTTGCAATAATGTTTCATTTATATTTTGCGGATGCCATAGCAATAGTAGCTGTGTGTTGTCAGGTAGCGATTCATCTGAACTGCTAATTAACGATACCTCAAACATTTCTTGAAGTTGTTGATACAGTACATAGGCTGGCGTGGTTGCGCCGGTTAATGGATTTTGACCGCCAGCAACCTGTAAATCGCTCACAATAGTGAGTTGAACAATTTCCGGCTCACTCAATTTATACAACATGCTGCTAATATCATATTCTAAAAACGTTTCTTTAGTCGGATCGAAAAAGCCAATAACCATTGCATCATCAAGGGAGTTTGTCCCCGCCAATCCAAAGTAAATAGTATTTTGAGCAGTGCCGGTTGGCGCGGCTGTTAAACCAAAAGAATCTGCTTTGTCTTGTGCATCAGAAAAAGGCTCAGGGTCTATCAACTCCAACACTATATTGCCGTTACCTAACTTAACATACTCTTGTAACAAACTTTCTACGCGTGCCTTGTAATCTCGCACCGCTGTCATGCCGGTTGAGTTGCTTTGTGAAAAGAATAAATAGAGTGTTATTGGCTCGTCAATAGAAGACGCAATATCTTGACTACCTTTAGAAAGTGAATATATTTTTTGATCAGTTAAATCAAGACTAATACTGTTTAAAAAAGTGTTGTTAATAACCATAGCGCCTAAAAATATAGCGCCGAGTAATGTGAATAATAAAACGCTAGAAAAAGTATTTTTCATATTTAACTAGCCTTTTTCTGTTCAATAACAACGTAGCCTGCATAAAGCCAAATAGCAATACTTACGCAATAAAAAACAACGTCATTTAAGACGATTACGCCTTTAGCCATATTTTGAAAGTGGGTTAAAAAGCTTAATGCTGCCACCGCATCAATCAGCATATTAGGTGCCCAAGGTTGAAACAAATCAATCACCACAGGCGAGCCCGCTAGCACAAAAACAAAACAAATCACTATTGCCAAAATAAAGGCAATTACTTGATTACGCGTTGTTGCCGACATACAAATTCCAACGGCCAAAAATGCACCCGACATTAACCAGCTACCAAGATAGGCGGCAATAATAATGCCGTTATCAGGGTTACCTAAGTAGTTTACTGTTAGCCATAGCGGAAAGGTCATTGACAAACACAAACCCAAAATAGCCCAAGCGGCAAAGAATTTACCCAACATTATTTGCATAGTGGTAATAGGCAAGGTCATAAGCAGTTCAATGCTGCCGCTTTT
>JBLHMY010000141.1:0-6581 GCA_047621065.1 Glaciecola sp.
ATCAAAGCGAAGCCACCCACGTAGTAAAGATGAATTTGGTACTTTGCTAAATAACATAAATACACTCAGTGAAGACCTTACTAACCTAATTGGTGCAATTAGTAGCGACGCCCACGAGCTAGACCGCAGCGCTATTAAAACCAGTGAAAAAGGTCAGCAAATGACGATTGTTGCACAACAGCAGTTAGAGCGAAGCGCGCAGGCAACATCGCTTGCACAAAATATGCTAACCAACTCACAAGCGGTTTATGAACAAGCAGATAAAACATCAAGTGAAATAACAAACGCATCGCAATTTGCAAATGATGTAAACGAGATTGCTAATCAAAATAGTCTAAGTATAGAAACTTTATTGCAGCGTCTTGATAAAGCAGTAGGCAGCACAGAAGAACTCGCACAGTACACTCAGCTTATTGAAGCCATTGTTGAAACAATTAGTAGCATTGCCGAGCAGACTAACTTACTTGCACTTAATGCTGCAATTGAAGCAGCGCGAGCGGGTGAAAACGGACGCGGGTTTGCTGTAGTTGCTGATGAGGTTCGATCATTAGCTGCACGTACACAAACCTCGACTAGCGAAATAAACACCATGATCCAAACATTGCAACAACACACTAAAACAACTCAAGAACACATTACTGATGGCCAACACCAAGCCAAGCAATGTGTTAAAAACAGCACTGAACTAAATAAAGCCGTAGAGCGTATTAAAAGCACATTGTTGTCTGTTAATCAGATGAGTGAGCAAATTGCTCATGCATCACATGAGCAATTGACTAACAGTGGCGACATTCAACAAATAATGGCAAAGGTGACAGAGCAAGCAACCTTGAATGCCCAAAACGCGACAACCCTAGCAAGCGAAAGTGAAGACGTAAACCAACTTGCACACTCTTTAACGAGTGCCGTAGAGCGCTTTAAGTTTTAAGTGCAAGTAATGACTTGGCTTGCATGAAATGGGTATAATACTTTAACTCTTTTGCTTAATAGCGGCCCACAATGAAATATAAAGATCTACGTGATTTTATCGATTTGCTTGAAAAAAAAGGCGAACTTAAACGTATCACCCAAGAAATCGACCCGTATCTTGAAATGACCGAAATATCTGATCGCACATTGCGTGCAAAAGGCCCTGCGTTATTATTTGAAAACCCAAAAGGCTACGATATGCCGGTGCTTACCAACTTATTTGGTACACCAAAACGCGTAGCAATGGGCATGGGCCAAACAGATGTTAGCGAGCTTCGCGAAGTGGGCAAGCTACTCGCTTTTTTAAAAGAACCTGATCCACCAAAGGGTATTAAAGAAGCTCTAGGCGCTATACCTATTTTTAAGCAAGTGCTTAATATGCCTGCAAAAGAAGTAAAAAAAGCGCCTTGCCAACAAGTAGTTTTAGAAGGTGATGATGTAGATTTAACTAAATTACCTATTCAACATTGCTGGCCAGGTGATGCAGCACCATTAATTACTTGGGGCCTTACAGTTACCAAAGGGCCTTATAAAAAGCGCCAAAATTTAGGTATTTATCGCCAGCAATTATTAGGCAAAAATAAAATAATTATGCGCTGGTTGTCACATCGTGGTGGCGCGCTTGATTTTCAAGAATGGTGTAAAGAAAACCCAGGGCAACCCTACCCTGTATCGGTAGCATTAGGTGCCGATCCTGCCACTATATTAGGTGCTGTAACGCCTGTACCTGACACTCTAAGCGAATATGCATTCGCTGGCTTATTACGTGGCAGCAGAACCGAAGTTGTAAAATCTATTTCAAATGACCTACAAGTCCCTGCCAGTGCAGAAATAGTACTTGAAGGTTACATAATGCCTGGTGAAATGGCGCCAGAAGGCCCTTATGGTGACCATACCGGTTACTATAATGAAGTCGATGACTTTCCAGTAATGACGGTAACTCACTTAACGCATCGTAAAGATCCTATTTATCACAGCACATTTACCGGCCGTCCGCCTGATGAGCCTGCTATTTTAGGTGTGGCACTTAATGAAGTGTTTGTACCAATACTACAAAAGCAATTCCCTGAAATTGTCGACTTTTACCTTCCGCCTGAAGGGTGCTCATATCGTATGGCGATTGTAACAATGAAAAAAC
Organism: Glaciecola sp.; assembly: GCA_047621065.1. Taxonomy (GTDB): domain Bacteria; phylum Pseudomonadota; class Gammaproteobacteria; order Enterobacterales; family Alteromonadaceae; genus Glaciecola. The sequence goes on from JBLHMY010000141.1 coordinate 2,108, forward strand.
AATATCCAGGCCATGCTAAGCGCGTGATGATGGGTGTTTGGTCGTTCTTACGTCAGTTTATGTACACCAAATTTGTAATCGTCTGCGATGACGATGTTAACGCCCGCGATTGGGAAGATGTTATTTGGGCTATAACAACCCGAATGGATCCAGCGCGTGATACAACATTAATAGAGAACACACCTATTGATTATCTCGATTTTGCATCGCCAGTCTCAGGTCTTGGTTCAAAAATGGGAATGGATGCTACCAATAAATGGCCTGGCGAAACCACCCGCGAATGGGGCGAGCCTATTGTTATGGATAAAGACACCAAAGACCGCGTAGATGATATTTGGGAAAGCCTTAATATTGTTTAAGTGTTTATATGTAAGTACATATCAGGCTATAAAATAACCCTGCAGATATGCTAGAATCTAGCTATTCGATTGCGTATCTGCTGTTACAAGCGCTGCTAAAAGGTAAAAAATGCAAACATTAAAAGCTGAAGTTGTAGCTATCAGCCCACTTACAGAATTTGTTCATAAAGTAATTTTAAAGCCACAACAACCTGTGACCTTTGAAGCTGGCCAATACATGCAACTCGTATTAGGCGAAAAAGACAAACGTGCTTTTTCTATAGCTAGTCGCCCTTCACAGTGCGATGCAATAGAACTGCATATTGGCGCCTCAGGTGCCGATTCGTATGCAATGCAATCGTTAGAGCATTTACGAAACGCCCATACCACAGGGCAGTTAGTAGACATTGAAGCTGGCTTGGGTATTTCACAGTTGCGCCTGCAATGTGAGCGCCCTATTATTTTACTCGCCGGTGGTACTGGTTTTTCATACGCAAAATCAATGGCTGATCATTTAGCTGAAATAAAATGCGACCGCCCTGTATTGTTTTACTGGGGCGTAAAAGAAGAGTCTGCTTTATATGCACATACAGAAATGCAAACATGGGCAGATAGCCATGAGAACTTTAAGTTTATTCCTGTAGTAGAAAATCCATCTGCTAATTGGCAAGGACACACTGGCTATGTACACAAAGCAGTAATGCAAGATATTGTGTCACTAGAACCATACGATATTTATATGGCAGGTCGTTTTGACATGATAGGTGTTGTCCGTGATGACTTTATTACTCATGGTGCAATTCGTGAAAACATGTACGCAGATGCATTCGCATTTATCAAATAATTGAAATTTACTTTCAGTTATAAATAAAGGCACCTAATCGGTGCCTTTATTTTTATAACAACAAATATTTAATAGTTAAAACCTATCAACTCCATCAATATAAACAATTTCCTAAATCCCTATCTATAAACCATACTTTGTATAGAACATCAGCGGGAGAGACCCAAATGCTAAATACAAAAGTAAAAGATTTTATGCAACGCAAGTTGCCAAATATCACACCAGATACAGAAATGACGACAGCCATAGCAGAACTACAAAAATTTAAACTACTTGGCGCACCAGTATTTGATAAAGATAAATGCTTAGTTGGATTTATATCAGAGCAAGAGCTGTTAAAACCACTTACGCAAAGCAGTTATTTTTGTGATGGGATGGTTAAAGTCTCGCAGCTTATGCAAACAGAGGTAGTGACCGTTAGCGGCGATACCAACATTATTGAGCTTGCACAGCAGATGCAGCCTGGTAAACCAAAAAACTACCCTGTTGTAGAGGGTGTTAAAGTAATCGGTATGATCAGCCGAGCAGACGTACTTAAAGCGCTTTACGATAATTACATAAGCTGCCAAACACATTAAATTGCAGATACAAAAATGCCGCTTATATAAAGCGGCATTTTTAATGCTCTTAAATTAACGTGCGCTAACGAGTGCTAAAAGTTCTTTTTTATCGCCATCGCTTAAAAATGCTATTTCTAACGCATTTTTTTGGGCTTTTTCCATATCAGCTTGAGATAAGCCTGCTTTAGGTGCAGCAACGGTATATTCATACTCAATTTCAATACCTTCAACCGCAGGATCATCAGTATTAATACACGCTAAAATACCATGATCTAAAAACTGTTTAAGTGGGTGCTTAGTTAAATCGTTTACTGTACTGGTTTGAATATTACTTGTTAAGCATGACTCAATACCAATACGGTTATCGCGTAAATAATCCATTAGTTTTGGATCTTCAATTGCTTTAACGCCATGCCCTATTCTGCTCGCACCCAACTCATTAATTGCTTGCCAAATACTTGGAGCGCCAAGTGCTTCTCCAGCATGAATAGTCGAAGCTAAATACGCATTTCGTACTTGTTTAAAGTGCTCTACAAACAACTCACCCGGGAAGCCAATTTCGTCACCGGCTAAATCAACAGCGACTAAATCATTTTTAAATGCGAGTAATGCATCAAGCTCTTTTTGACACGTTTTTACGCCATAAGTACGCGATAAAATACCAATCAAGTTAGCTTTTATATTTGCGCCCTTTGTTGCTGATTTAATACCATCAACAACTGCCTCTACAACGCCTTCTGGATGTAAACCTTGGCTTTGTGCCATGTAGTAAGGGCTAAATCGAAGCTCCACATAATCAAGACCTTGTGCTTGTGCATCTTCAATGTTTTCAATTGCGATACGTCTACACGCATCGTAGTCGCCAAGCACAGTAACTCCCCAATCTAACTTTTGTAAAAAAGCCATGAGGTTTGGTTCAGGATCAATAACTTGAACATGAGGGATTAATGCTTCAACGTTATCTGCAGGTAGCTCTATATTAAACTGTCGACCAAGTTCTAATATGGTTTGCGCACGTACATTACCGTCTAAATGGCGGTGAATATCTAGCAAAGGTAATTTTCTATTGATCATAATAGCAACCCAGTTTAGTTAAATTTGCGCGCATGATACGCAGATACAGTTATTTTTCAAGTCTATATGATTTGCGGTAAGTTTTAGCGGTCATATGTCTGCTTTTTGTGCAAAAAAATGATACAGCTTATTTTCCTGATAAGTGATGCCAAAGAGTTTTAAAAAGCGTATTTGCATCAATAGGTTTGGTAATATAACCATTCATTCCACAGGCTAGTGCCTTTTTAACGTCCTCGTCATGGGCGTTCGCCGATAGCCCTATTATGGGTAAATCAATTAACTCTAAATCACGACGAATTACTTTTGTTGCTTTGAGTCCATCCATTTTTGGCATTTGAATATCCATAAGAACAATGTCATAGCTATTTTCGGCTAGCTTTTCTATGGCCTCAAAACCATCGTTAGCAATGTCGGCAATACAGCCTTTCGTTTTTAAAATAGCATTAGCAACATGCTGATTAAGTGGATTATCTTCTACTAAAAGTAATTTATAGCCTGTAAATGATAATGTACTTACGTCTATTTCGTTGTATTGCTGCTGAATTTGCTCTGCCTTTGGTAAAGGCGATATTAGCGGCAAACTAAATGTAAATGTAGAGCCTTTACCTTCATAACTAACTAAATCAATTGCACCACCCATTAACTCAACCAGTTTTTTGCAAATACTTAATCCTAAGCCTGTACCACCATATTGGCGTGAGGTTGAGCTATCAGCTTGTGCAAACGGTTTAAACAATTGTTTCTGTGCTTCGCTACTAATACCAATACCCGTATCGTTAATACTAAAATAAGTCATTTTTTTCGATTGCCAAATTTTCAGAGTGATTTCACCTTCCCCTGTAAATTTAACCGCATTATTGAGCAGATTCAGCAGCACTTGTTTTAAGCGAATTGGATCGGTATTAATGACCAAATTTGATGTTTTATCAAAATCGAGACTTAACTTTATTGATTTAATGTCAGCATCAAACTGAAGTAAATTAAGCATTTCATCCGCTAAACTCGCTACATTAATAGGCTCTTGCATTAAGTCTAGCTTGCCTGCTTCCATTTTTGAAAAGTCGAGCACATCGTTTAATACCCTCAGTAAAACACCAAGTGCCCCATCTGCTTGCTCTATGTAACTTCTAGCTTGTTGCCAATCGTTTTGCTGGAGCGCTAAATAATGCAGCCCTTTTATACCGTTAATAGGGGTGCGGACTTCGTGGCTCATGTTTGCTAAAAACTGCCCCTTTATATGACTCGCTTCATCTGCTTTTTGTTTTTCTTTGCGTAGTGTATGTGTTTGCTTGGCCACTTGTTCGCGAATTTGTATGTTTGTACCAGTAACTGAAATCAAAAATGTAATCAGTAACCACACAAACAACATACCTACTATTTGTGCAAGCCAATATACTAACCAAGACGTTCTAATTATTGGCTCATATAACTCAACCTGCCACATGCGTTTGCCAATCAACAATTGATATTCTTTAAATAGCGCTTGCGAATTAGCGGTATCTGCAATATAAATTGCCTGCTTTTTCCCTGATACCGTTGTATCAAAAAAACTAGCTGAAATTGAGTTGTTGTGATCAAATAATAGTGTTTGCGATAAGCGTTTCAGACTGACTATCGCTGCCACAAAGCCTTGAAAATCATCTTCGGTAGAGGACTCT
>JBLHMY010000142.1:0-6530 GCA_047621065.1 Glaciecola sp.
TTTTTGCTGCTGATAAAGTACAAACGCCAATGCTGTTAATTCACGGCGATGCTGATACCAACGTCCCTGTTGGAGAAAGTCATCAAATGTATACCGCTTTGATGCTACTTGGACAAGATGTTGAGTTGATTGAGTTTCAAGGTGACGATCATCACATCAACACTCGGGAACGAAGGTTAAGATGGTGGAAGACCATTTTGTCTTATTATGACATGAAGCTAAAAAATGAACCGCAATGGTGGGAAAGTTTGTACCCAGAAAAGTAACCTCGATAAAAATGTCTGAATAGTTAAGAATAGTTAATATAGTTGGGCTTTGTATATTAAAGACAGCTTAACTATTCACCAGACTAAGGCCTTATAATTAGCTAAATAAAGTGTCGGTGTTGCTACTGTAGGCCTATATTCTTATGCTGAAATCTTAAACAATAAACCAACACTTAGAGGTTACTTATATGTCGTTATCACAAACACCTGTTCATTATTCCGGAAAGACCGCGCTTATATCTGGCGGTGCAGAGGGCATCGGCTTAGCATTAGCGAGAGAATTTGGCAGCTTGGGCATGAATGTCGTGATTGCCGATATAGACGAAGCCGAGCTTAACAAAGCGTATCAGGCACTAAGCGCAGAAAATATAAATGTATTAGCTTGTAAGTTAGATGTAACTGATTACAGCCAGTGGGAAGGGTGTGTAGCACAAACTATTGCCAAGTTTGGTAAGTTGCATATGGTCGTAAACAACGCAGGTGTGGGTGGCATTCCTGGCAAAATTGAACGAACCGACCACTCCATATGGAAGTGGGTAGTTGATGTAAACGTAATGGGCGTATTGTTCGGCACGCAAGTCGCGACTCCCGAAATAAAGAAACATGGTGAAGGTGGCTGGATCATCAACGTCGCTTCAATGGCTGGCATGATGGGCGTACCTTATGCTAGCGCTTATGCCGCAACAAAAGCCGCCGTTGTATCGATGACCGAAAGTTGGGCTGTAGAACTCAAATCACATGATATTCATGTGTCCGCGCTATGCCCTGCGTTTGTTAAAACACGCATTCATGAGTCGACGCGCAACAAGCAAGCCAAATATGCTTCAAATGAACCGCGTAAAGATTTCACTGCTGAAGAAAAAGCAAGATATAAAAAGGGTGCTGCTCGAGCCGCCGCTTTTGTAGAATCTGGCATTGCGCCTGAGTTACTGGCCAAACGCGTTGTTGAAGCATTAGGCACTAAACAACAATATATATTTACTCATCCAAATTATAAACAGGTTGCTGGCTATCGCGGAGCTTTGCTTAAAAAAGCGTTTGAAGATGCAGAACAAAGTGAGCTTGTAAAACACTTAATAAACGACGATATTCCTATGCTTTAGAGCCACATAAATTATTAGCAGCCGTGGTTTCATATTATCTGTATTATGATGTTAATCACGATAAGCGTAAAACACCTACCCCTAGCAAACTCGAGGGTTTGCATTAAAGGTATTTAATGCAAACATCATATAGTTTAGCGCAAGTTTTAGGTACACTATGGGTTCCTTCAAACCCCATCATTCAAAAAGTAGTAAAGATGAGCCTCATAATTTTCCTATTGCGCAATTTAGTCGGCGGTATACTTGTGTTTTTTGACCTTATTACCCGTGGCACTAAATTAAAGCGGACAGCTAATGCGCAACAAAAAGTGGATACACAAGTCCAGCAACTAAGTTTATATCAATTCTTCGCTTGTCCGTTTTGTATTAAGACCCGTCGTGCAATTTACAAGATGAATTTACCCATCGTTAAACATAACGCATCGAAAGGTTCGCCATACAGAGATGAGTTGTTAGAAGGCGGTGGCAAAATTCAAACGCCTTGTCTACGTATTGAAACAGATGGACAAGTTAAGTGGTTATATGAGTCATCTGAAATTATTGGGTATCTTAAGCAGCGTTTTGGATAACGCTAGTTCTCTTGTTCAAGCTTTTTATTTTTCTTTTCTTCTTCTTTAGCCTCTTCAGCAGCAGTGCCATCAAGGTGTTTTTGTTGGTCACCATAATAGTCGTCAATGGCATGCTCACTTGAAACGGGGCTAAGGTAATGTTTTTCTGTAAGGCCTTCTTTGCGCATAGCAAGCCCGGTGATTGTCTTTCAGGCAAAAATTTGAGGGCCTCACTCTTAACAATGAAAGCCTGTTGCTGGGGTTCCTATTGGCGTTGGTGATCATGTAATGGCCGGCACGCGCACTTGACCCTCCATTAATATTCGCGCGCTGCGACTCATACTTACTTTGGTCACTTCCCAGTTGTCGGCAGTAGGCTTAGCATCGCCGCCTACGGTTAAGGTGCCCGATGGATGACCAAATGTAACTTGTTTAAGTTGTCCTCCACCGGCAGCAATATTTACTAACGTGCCTTCTATAGCGGCTGCAGTGCCAATAGCAACCGCCGCTGTGCCCATCATGGCATGGTGCAGTTTACCCATAGACAATGCTCTTACGTTTAAGTCAATTTGCTTAACATCGACTTGCTTCCCACTTGAAGTAATGAAGCTTGCCGCCGCCGCCACAAAAGCAATTTTTGGCGTATGCTGCATTGTGTGCGCTTCATCTATATGAGCGATTAATCCCATTTCAATAGCGCCATAAGCACGGATAGTTTCAAACTTGGCCAGCACGCTTTCATCATTGTTAATATCGTTTTGAAGCTCTTGTCCGGTATAGCCCAATTCTTTAGCATCCAAAAACATCGTGGGAATACCAGCATTAATGTAACTTACCGTGAAGTCCCCAATGTTAGGCACATGCAATGTATCTATAAGATTACCCGTACTTAATACGCCGCCAGACGAGGGCGCTATAAAGTCGAGCTTTATTTGTGACGCGGGAAAGGTAACCCCATCAAGCTCAAACTCGCCATTTTCTTGCACTTGTCCATTTTGAATTGGCACATAAGCCACAATCGTTTTTTGAATATTTTGTTGCCATATTCTTACTTCAAATATGCCATTTACCGGCAGCAAGCCAGCCTTAATCAAACCGCTTTCAATAGCAAATGAACCAACCGCAGCGCTTAAATTACCGCAGTTACCACTCCAATCTATAAATGGCTTATCTATGGCTACCTGGCCAAACAAATAGTTAACATGGTGGTCTTCTTTGTCACACTCACTCACAATTACAACTTTACTTGTACTTGAAGTTGCTCCGCCCATGCCGTCGGTGTGTTTTGCGTATGGATCGGGACTGCCAATTACGCGTAGCAATAATTCGTCTCTGGCTTTACCCGCCTCTTGTGCTTTTTGGGGTAAGTCGTTAAGTGAGAAAAATACCCCTTTACTTGTCCCGCCGCGCATATAAGTCGCGGGTATTTTAATTTGGGGTGAATAAAAGGTAAGCGCGTTATTTTTCATATTAGCGCTCATATCACTCTTCAATAATTCAGTCATAACGAATTCCTAATACAGTACCTAATGGCTATGAGCCAAGAAGTCTTGAGCGAAGCGCTGTAATACACCACCGGCTTCATAAATAGACACTTCTTCTGCGGTATCTAAACGGCAAACAACCTTAATTTGGTATTGTTTGCCGTTGGCTTTAGTCACCAATACGCTCATTTGATTTGATGCCTGGGGTATCCCTTCTACGGTAAAGGTTTCGGTTCCATCAATGTCCAAGCTTTTACGATTTTCGCCCGCAACAAACTGTAACGGCAATATACCCATGCCCATAAGGTTTTGCCTGTGAATACGTTCAAAACTTTCAGCTAAAATAACTTCTACACCAGCAAGCCTTACGCCCTTCGCGGCCCAATCTCTAGATGAACCTTGGCCATAGTCGGCTCCGGCAACAATAATCAAAGCTTGTTTACGCTGCATGTAAGTTTCAATAGCTTCCCACATACGCATTTGTTCTCCTTCAGGCTCTACTCGCGCATATGAGCCTTGCAGCACCTTGCCGGTTTCATCAACTACCATTTCATTAAGTAGTTTAGGATTAGCGAAGGTTGCTCTTTGTGCCGTGAGATGGTCACCTCTGTGGGTAGCGTAAGAGTTGAAATCTTCCTCTGGCAAGCCCATTTTAGTTAAATACTCACCAGCGGCACTGCTTGCCATTATGGCGTTAGATGGCGATAGGTGGTCGGTAGTAATATTGTCACCTAGTATAGCTAGCGGCCGTAATTTAGTAAGTGAGCGCTTACCAGCTAGTGCACCTTCCCAATATGGAGGACGTCTAATATAGGTACTCATTTCCCGCCAATCGTATAAGGGTGCGGTAAGGTTTTCACTCACTTCTTTTATCGCGAACATTGGCTCATATACTTTTGTGAACTGCTCAGGTTTAACCGCTGTTTTCACCACCGCGTCTATTTCTTCGTCAAGTGGCCAAATGTCTTTTAAGTAAATAGGCTCACCTTTGTTGTTTGTACCTAAGGAATCTTTTTCAATATCGAAGCGGATACTGCCCGCAATAGCATAGGCTACCACTAAAGGAGGTGAAGCTAAAAAGGCTTGATCGGCATGTGGGTGAATACGCCCGTCGAAGTTTCGGTTGCCCGACAACACCGCCGTGCAATAAAGCTTACGAGACTTGATTTCTTCAGTAATGGTTGGGTCTAAAGCACCGCTCATACCGTTACACGAAGTACACGCAAAGCCAACAACGCCAAAACCGAGTTGTTCTAATTCGGGCAGTAACTTAGCTTCTTCTAAGTAAAGCTGTACCGTTTTGGAACCTGGAGCCAATGAGGTTTTCACCCATGGTTTACGCGTTAATCCTAAACGGTTGGCATTACGCGCAATTAATCCAGCGGCAATCATATTGCGCGGATTACTGGTGTTAGTACAACTGGTGATCGCCGCAATTATACAAGCGCCATCAGGCATTAATCCGTCCTTTGAGCTGAAGTCACCTGTTATTCCTTTTGCTGCTAGGTCTTTGGTCTGCAGCTTAGTATGCGGTGATGAAGGCCCTGCCATAGTGCGTTCAACTGCAGACAAGTCAAAGGTTAGTGATCGTTCATACTCAGCACCTTCCATCTGCGAGGCCCACAGGCCAGTTCTTTTGGCGAAAGCTTCCACTAACTTCACCTGGTCACTACTTCTGCCCGTTAGGGTTAAATAGTCAACGGTTTGTTGGTCAATATAGAACATGGCCGCAGTTGCACCATATTCTGGAGTCATATTAGAAATGGTGGCCCTGTCGCCTAAAGTAAGATGTTGTACGCCCTCGCCATAAAACTCTAAATATGCTGATACCACCTTTTGTTCACGCAAAAACTCGGTTAACGACAGCACAACATCTGTCGCGGTAATGCCCGCTTGAGGCCGACCTGTAAACTCTACGCCAATAATATCGGGTAAGCGCATATAAGATGCACGCCCTAGCATTACGCTTTCGGCTTCAAGTCCACCAACACCTATAGAAATTACGCCCAGCGCATCTACCATAGGCGTATGGCTGTCAGTGCCTACTAGAGTGTCGGGGAAAGCAACGCCGTCACGCACTTGCACAACTGGCGACATACGCTCTAGGTTTATTTGGTGCAAAATGCCATTGCCTTGAGGAATAACATCTACGTTTTCAAACGCCGTTTTACACCAATTTATAAAGTGAAAGCGGTCTTCGTTTCGCCTGTCTTCAATCGCCATGTTTTTTTCTAAAGCATTTTCTTCAAAACCCGCGTGTTCAACCGCTAATGAATGGTCAACCACAAGCTGAGTTGGCACTACCGGATTGACTTTGGCTGGGTCGCCACCGCCTAATGCAATGGCATCTCGCAGTCCGGCTAAATCAACCAGTGCGGTTTGCCCTAAAATATCATGACACACTACGCGCGCTGGAAACCAAGGGAAATCGAGATCACGTTTACGGTAAATAAGCTGCTTTAAAGAATCAGTTAACTTTTCTGGATCGCATTTACGCACAAGGTTTTCGGCATATACTTTTGAAACATAGGGGAGCTTTTCGTATGAACCTGGTTCTATCTCATTAACCGCTTGTTGCGTATCAAAATAATCAAACGATGTGCTAAGCGCTCCTCTTCGTGAATTTTTGTCAGCTGTTGATGAAAACGCTTTTCTATACTTGTAATTCATAGTTGTTGCCTTATAACCCTTATGCTTGCGCCTAACTTATAACCTGTATGCTGCTATTTTACCTGTCTTCAATGGCCGTAACATTGCGTAAATCTTCTCCTGTATATTCGGCAGAGGGACGAATAATCCGGTTGTTGGCACGTTGCTCCATAACATGCGCTGCCCAGCCGGTTAAGCGTGACATTACGAATATGGGGGTAAACAATTTGGTGGGAATATTCAGGTAATTATAGGCTGAAGCATGAAAGAAATCGGCATTACAAAAAAGGCCTTTTTCTCGTTTCATTACCGTTTCACAGCGCACCGATACATCGTAAAGGGTTGAGTCGCCAACGTTTTCAGAGAGCTTTTTCGACCACCCTTTAATAACATCGTTGCGTGGGTCTGAGTCAGCATAAATGGCGTGACCAAAACCCATGATTTTTTCTTTGCGTGCTAGCATGCCCATCATTTCTTGCT
>JBLHMY010000143.1:0-6527 GCA_047621065.1 Glaciecola sp.
ATATCCCTTTGGAATTTCCAACTTGTTTATTATAGACCCGCTATATACCTTACCCTTACTATTTGGTTTAGCTGTTGCCGCTATGCCCCAAATAAGTGAAACACGCAAAGATAGGGCTGCGCGCATGAATACACTTGGACTGATAATAAGCAGTGTTTATATAGCCTGGTCGCTGGCGGCCAAAGTGTATATAGATAACAAAGTAGAAGCAGCTTTTGTGCAACAAAACATAAGTACCACTAGCTATATCAGTACGCCCGCACCTTTTACGACCCTTTTATGGCGTATAGTTGCTATGTCCAACAATCAATATTATGAGGGCTACGCATCGGTGTTTGATACCCCTAGCGAAGTTACCTTTACGCCTTTTGTGACCAATCCTAGCTTACTAAAGGGCATTGAAGATGAGTGGGGAGTGCAGCGTTTACGGCTGTTCACAAAGGGTTTTTACGCAATTGAACAACGTAATAACAACATAGTTTTAGCCGATTTACGCATGGGTGCTAAATGTGCTTATGTTTTTAACTTTGTCGTTGGTGAGTTTATCAACGGGTCAGTCTTGGCGGGTAATTATGAAAAGGTAAGCCAGCGCTCTGATTTAGGGGCAATAGGTAATATTTGGCACAGAATATGGGATCCTTCGGTATCCTTGTCGCCCATACTTGAAGATTCAAAGTGCCCAACTACGCTTCCATAGCTAATATAGCTAATATAGCTAATATACGAACAACGTTTGCTAGCAACAAAGGCTTTGATCCATAATGAATTAAATAAGCTCAAGTAAGGCTTGCCAGCATGTAGCCTTGGTGCAGTTAATCAGGAATAGTTTAAAAAAATTAGGAATAAATATGCTTCGAAGTATGAAAACAATTGGTTTAATGGTCGGCCTTTCGGTAATGATTAGCTTTACCGCAATAGCACAAACAACGATTGAAAAAGTAAATGAGGTTGAAGGCATTAGCGAGTATCGCCTTAAAAACGGCCTGCAGGTCTTGCTGTTCCCCGACCAAACAAAAGAAACCGTCACGGTAAATGTCACCTATAAAGTAGGCTCAAAAAATGAAAGTTACGGTGAAACCGGTATGGCGCATTTGCTTGAACATTTGGTCTTTAAAGGCACACCAAAACACCCAGACATTCCGGCCGAATTAAGCGCCGCAGGAGCCCGCCCTAACGGTACCACTTGGACCGACCGCACCAACTACTTTCAAACATTTGCCGCAACCCAAGAAAATATCAATTGGGCGCTGTCGATGGAGTCGAGCCGTATGGTCGACTCTTTCATTGCCAAAGCAGATTTAGACAGCGAAATGACCGTAGTGCGAAACGAATTTGAGAGCGGCGAAAATGACCCTTTTCGCGTAACTTTGCAAAAAATGGCAAGTGTGGCCTACGACTGGCACAACTATGGTAAATCAACCATAGGTGCACGTTCCGATTTAGAGAATATGCCAATTGACCGCTTAAAAGCGTTTTATAAAAAGTATTACCAGCCTGATAACGCAACGCTAATAGTAGCCGGGAAATTTTCCAGTGAAAACATGCTGGCGTTGATAGACAAATACTTCTCACCAATTCCAAAACCAACGCGCGTACTGCCAACATTGTATACCACTGAACCTGCTCAGGACGGTGAAAGAAGCGTTATAACTCGACGCGTTGGCGACGCCCAAATTGTAGGCGCAGCCTATCATATACCCGCAGGTTCGCATCCCGATTTTGCCGCCATTGAAGTATTAACACAAGTATTGGGCGATACTCCAAGTGGCCGTTTACATAAAAGCATAGTAGAAGAAAAAATGGCAAGTCGTGTATTTGGATTTAATTACCAATGGCATGACCCGGGTTTAGCCATGTTCTTTGCAGTGGTAGATAAAGACGCCGACCTAAGCATTACCACAAACACCTTACTTGCCACTGTTGAAAACCTTGCTAGCATGGCAATTACCCAAGACGAAGTAGACAGAGTTAAACGCAGCATGCTTAAAAATATAGAACTGTCGTTTACTTCATCACAACGCATTGCGCTGCAGTTAAGCGAATGGATTGGTATGGGCGATTGGCGCCTGTACTTCTTGCACCGCGACCGTATTGAAGACGTTAACTTAGAAGATGTTCAGCGCGTAGCCAATAGCTATTTGGTACGCAACAACCGTACACTGGCCCAATTTATTCCTACCGACACTTCTCAACGGGTTGAAATACCCCAGGTAACCAGCGTGATTGATATGGTTGATGGCTACACGGGCCGAAGTGCTATTGCCCAAGGTGAGCTGTTTGAGCCGTCGTTTGACAATATCGATAAACGTACCGAAAATATCAGCTTCAACAATGGCACTAAACTGTCGTTACTATCGAAAAAAACCCGAGGTGAATCGGTAGTTGTTAACCTTACTATGCGCTATGGAAACGTTGACAATTTAAGTGGCAAAGCACTTGTAGCGGAAACTGCGGGCAATTTATTACTGCGCGGCACAGTTGACCTATCTCGCCAAGATATTCAAGATGAATTTGACAAGCTCAAAGCGCAAGTAAGGGTATTTAGCGGCGTGTCTTTTACCTTTGCTAGTATTAGCACAACCAAACAGAACCTGCCTGCTGTATTAGTTTTGCTTGCCAACATCATGAAAAACCCGAGCTATGATGAAAAAGAGTTCGAGCAATACGTAAGTACAGCTAAAGTGGATATTGAGCAAAACATACAAGACCCGCAGCGTTTAGCCTTTAACGAATACAGTCGTTTGCAAAATCCCTACCCTAAGGGCCATCCTTTGTATGTTGAAACATTCCAAGAATCTATTGATCAATTAAACAAACTTACGTTAAGCGATGTAAAAACATTCCATATACAGTACTTCGGTGCAAATAACCTGCATGTGGGTATTGTGGGCGACTTTAATACCAAAGAAGTTGCTTCCACTTTTGAAACATTGTTTACCACATGGGATAGCAAGGCAGATTTTGCTCGTATTAAAGATGAGTATAAGAAAGTAGATGCTCAAAACATAATATTTGATACGCCAGACAAAGAAAACGCAACCTTTGTGGCAGCTCTTATGCTGCCTATTGGGCTTGACCATGAAGATGCTGCCGCCATTGAACTAGGCAACTATATTTTTGGTGGGGGCTTTTTAAATAGTCGCTTAGCCACTCGATTACGCCAACAAGACGGTTTAAGCTATTCTGCAGGTTCATTTATTTCGCAACTGCCAATGACACAGAAGTCGACCTTTGGTGCCTATGCTATTTGTGCACCGCAAAACCTTGCACAAGTAGAAGTAGGTTTTAAGGAAGAATTAGCGCGGTTACTAAAAGACGGTTTTACTGATGAAGAAATCGCTGCTGCTAAATCGGGCTTACTGCAAGAAAAGAGGGTCAGTCGCGCGCAAGACAACGAGCTGGTTAGCACATTACGTCGTAATATTCGCCTAGACAGAGATATGCAATGGTACAAAGAATATGAAACACGTATGTCCTCTTTAAGTGCAAAAGACGTACAAAATGCAATGAAAAAATATTTTGCTATTGAGGACTTTTCAATCGTTAAAGCAGGCGATATGACAAAAGCCAACGCGGGTGATACTAATTAGAACAACGCCTTTTGGTATTATCTAAGCGAACACCTTAACTCAACAAGAAATTAAGACAGGTTATAATATGAACACAACTTCTCCATTTCAGCATTTACTAAGTCCATTAGATTTAGGTTTTACTACCCTTAAAAACAGAACAATAATGGGTTCGATGCATGTTGGATTAGAAGAAGAAAAAGGCGGTTTTGACAAACTAGCCGCCTTTTATGCTGCCCGAGCAAAGGGCGGTGTTGCGCTTATTGTAACGGGTGGTATTGCGCCTAACATAGCCGGTTGGTTAGCGCCTTTTGCAGGACGTATGAGCAGCAGCCGACACGCAAAAAAACACAAACTCATAACCGATGCCGTGCATAAAGAAGGCGGCAAAATTTGTATGCAAATACTGCATTCGGGTCGCTACGGCTATCATCCATTAGCGGTGTCGGCGTCTAATGTGCAGGCGCCTATTTCACCTTTTAAACCAAAGGCCTTGTCTAGCCGCGGTATTAAAAGCACCATTAAAGACTATGTGAAATCGGCTAACTATGCCAAACAAGCAGGCTACGATGGGGTTGAAATTATGGGGTCTGAAGGCTACTTAATTAACCAGTTTTTTTGTCAGCGCACCAACCAACGTGAAGATGAATGGGGCGGGAGCCTAGAAAACAGAGCACGCCTTGCCATTGAGGTAGTAACACAAACCCGTGCAAAAGTAGGACTTGAGTTTATTATTATATACCGCTTGTCAATGCTCGATTTAGTTGAAGGTGGTGCCCCGTGGGAAGAAGTGGTGTACCTTGCTAAACAAATTGAAAAGGCCGGCGCCACACTTATTAACACCGGCATTGGCTGGCATGAATCCAGAGTGCCCACCATTGCAACATCAACACCTCGAGCCGCCTTCACGTGGATTACCCAACGTATGAAGAAAGAAGTCAAGGTTCCGCTTATTACCAGTAACCGCATTAATACGCCTGAAGTCGCTGAACGAGTGTTAGCCGATGGCCATGCTGACATGGTTTCTATGGCAAGGCCGTTCTTAGCCGACCCCGATTTCGTCGCCAAAGCCATGCGCGACGAGTCAGACTTAATTAATACCTGCATCGCCTGTAACCAAGCCTGTTTAGATCACGGTTTTGAACGCAAACGAGCAAGTTGCTTGGTTAACCCACAGGCATGTTATGAAACAGAACTTATATTTAAGACAGTTGTACAAGCTAAAAAACTGGCGGTAATAGGTGCAGGCCCAGCAGGTCTCGCCTTTGCGACTTATGCGGCCGACCGAGGCCATACTGTGCATTTGTATGAGCAATCTTGCGAAATAGGCGGCCAGTTTAACTACGCTAAACAAATACCCGGTAAAGAAGAGTTCTACGAAACCTTACGCTACTACGCTAAGCAAATAGAACGCACCGGCGTTGTCTTGCATTTAAACACCAAAGTAGATGCCGCCATTTTAAAAGATGAAGGCTTTGATGAAGTAGTCATGGCTACCGGCATAACGCCTCGTACCCTCAACATTGAGGGCAGTGAACATCCAATGGTAATGAGTTACATTGATGTATTAAGAGACCACAAGCCGGTAGGCAAACGCGTAGCTGTCATTGGCGCAGGCGGCATAGGCTTTGACGTATCAGAATATTTGGTTGAACGAGAAAGCCTAACCACCAATCTCGATAAATGGCTGGCCCATTGGGGAATAGACAAAGAATATAAATCAGCTGGCGCATTGAGTGAAAAAAAACCCGTAATCGGTTGTAGAGAGGTCTTTTTATTACAGCGTAAAACGACTAAAGTGGGTAAGGGCTTAGGCAAAACCACCGGCTGGATCCATCGCTCGTCATTGGCCAATCACAAGGTGCAAATGATGAACGGCGTTAGCTACGAAAAAATAGACAACGAAGGCCTGCATATTACGGTAGCCAACAAACCCATGCTACTTGCAGTAGACAATGTAATTGTATGCGCTGGGCAAATACCATTTAGGAGCTTAGAGTCGAGCTTGTTAGCCGCGGGAATGCAGGTACATGTTATAGGCGGCGCAGACGTTGCTTCTGAATTAGACGCCAAGCGCGCAATAAGACAAGGCGCCGAGTTGGCTGCGCTTATATAAATTCGTCCAAGGCAATGCCTTGGTATTGTGGACTAGTTGGCTTTCCCATAGCCAGCTTACCTTAGCTAGACAGGATGTATTTCGACAAGGAATTGTTTCGGGAAGTCATGTCATTGTTACTTGAGAGTATTGTATGCGACTATTTTTTAGCCTTTATTTTTTACTATCCTTTTCTGTGTTTGCCACGCCACCAAAAGTTCCTTTAGAAGCCTATGGCGGGATCCCTAACAAAAGCATGTTCACTATTTCCAACGACGGTACGCGTATTGCTTATCGTGAGTTCTTAAATAATACCGATATAATGACCATAATCGACATTGTTAACGGCAGCGTTGTGGGTCGCGTTGATATTAGTAACGTGCGCCCCGACAGTGCCTATTTTGTGGATAACGATACGCTTATTATGGTGGTGGTGGATGGTAACAGGCGTTTTGCAGGTTACCGAGGGCGGCACGATGTAAGCGCTGCATATGCGTTTAATATAAAAGACAATAACTTACATCAAATGCTAGAGCCCGGTTACGGCATTTTCCCAGGTCAGAGCAATATAGGACGAATTGTAGGCGTATCGAAAGATAAGAAGTATGCATACATGCCCGCATATAAAAATCTTGGCTCGTTCGACTTGTATAGAGTCACTTTAGGCAAAAAACGTAAACCACGTGTTGCATCGCGTGGTAAAAAAGACACCATCGACTTCTTTATAGGTAACAACGACGAGGTTGTTGCGCGCGAGCGTTACAACAACGAAACCAATTTACACCTTATTGAATCCAGAATTGATGATGAATGGGTAACAGTGTTCAGTGAAACTACACCCATCATTAACGTAGGTTTTAACG
>JBLHMY010000144.1:0-6519 GCA_047621065.1 Glaciecola sp.
AGCCACAAAAAGTGGAGACGATCCGCTTTTGCTAGTGCTCGCAGCCGACCACTTAATAAACCAGCATAAATCTTTTGCAGATGCTATCACAAAGGCCCAAACTCTCGCAATGTCGGGTAAACTAGTCACCTTTGGTATAGTGCCTACCCAGGCTCATGTTGGCTATGGTTATATTAAAGCAGGTAAGGAAGTAGACGGTATTGGTTTTGAAGTAGCCGAGTTTGTTGAAAAACCAGATGCAAGCACCGCGCAAACATACTTAGACAACAAGCAGCATTTTTGGAACAGCGGTATGTTTTTATTCAAAGCAAGCGTGTATTTACAAGAACTAAAAAAATACAATCCTACAATATTTAGTGCCTGCGAGCGCTCAATTGCGCACACCGAAGCCGATCTCGACTTTATTAGAATTGATAAAGAAGCGTTTGAATCATGCCCCGACGATTCGATCGACTACGCCGTAATGGAAAAAACCCACAGCGCTTGCATGGTGCCATTAGATGCTGGTTGGAGTGATGTAGGGTCGTGGAGCTCATTATGGGAAACCAACGAACAAAAAGATGCACAAGGCAACGCGTGTATAGGCGATGTAATGTTAGAAGGCGTGAATAACAGCTATATTAACGCTGAGCAACGCCTAATCGCAGTCATTGGGCTAGACGACGTTATAGTAGTAGAAACAAAAGACGCAGTTTTGGTTGCTAACCGTCATAAAGTACAAGACATAAAAAGTGTTGTGAACAAGCTCAAAGCAGCGCATAGAAGTGAATTTGAGTTTCACCGTGAAGTGTTGAGGCCTTGGGGTAGCTACGATGCGATTGACCATGGTGAGCGCTATCAAGTAAAACGTATAAGTGTTAAGCCAGGCGAAAAATTATCAGTTCAAATGCATCATCACCGCGCCGAACATTGGATTGTAGTGTCGGGCACAGCTAACGTGACTGTTGGTGAGGAAACTCATTTGGTCACCGAAAATGAGTCGGTCTATATCCCTATAGGCGAAGTACATGCTCTTGAAAACCCAGGTAAAATTCCATTAGAGCTTATTGAAGTTCAATCGGGTAGCTACTTAGGTGAAGATGACATTGTACGTTTCTCAGATAGGTACGGGCGAGTTAAATAGCCTTATAAGGCCCAAATAATCAAAAAAAGCCAATGTTTCATTGGCTTTTTTTATACTTATACTAATTCAATATAGGAAACAAGTATTAGTAAAAAGCCATATAAAACGCTTTGGTCAAACAATACATTATAACTTACGGCTTAATACAATTTGCTTAGTTATTGTACAATGAGATAAGGTATAGGAAACACCTATCGTGCAATAATCGACAAAACGCTCAGTAATGACGCTAAACCGCAACAAGAGTAGGTATTAACATTTCAGAAAAACAAGATTCTAAGCAGTGCTTTTATTATCTGCTAGCCATACTGCTTTTGCTGCCCATTGCTGTTGGTGCAAATACTTCGTTGGCGTGGAGTTTCTTCGAGATGGCAATTTTTGGACTCACCGCTATTGTTGTCATTAAAAACTCGAAATTTGATAATTTAGGCATTACCAATTACATCAGCGCGGTGTATTTTTGGCTTGCTTTCATAGCGCTATGCGCTATTCAAATCATACCATTACCCAATTTTGTTGTCGCATTACTCTCGCCTACCTCATTTGACTTATACCATTTAGTATCTGCTAGTAGTTATTTTATTTCGGTTGACCCCGGCCAGTCCATGGTTAGCTTTATTAAGACGCTTAGTTTCTTTTGTTTGTTCATTTGTGTTTTATGCTTAGTTAATACCGAACAGAGAATTCGAATGCTATTACTCACCATTATGGCTGCCGGTACTTTTCAAGCGCTGTATGGTAGCTTAGAGATTATACTTGGCTTTTCGACAAGTCTAATTTTGGGACTGCCTGTTGAAGTATTCGCCACCGGCAGTTTTATAAATAATAACCACTATGCCAATTTTCTGATGTTATCACTAGCTGCCGCGGTAGGATTGTTGGTCACATCTCTTGAAAAATCGAGCATTAGCAACCCGAAAAACCTTCTGCAAAACGCAGCAAACTCTCTATTAAATAGCATGGTGACAATTCGAATTTGCATTGTCATTATGCTCATTGGCATAATAATGTCGCGCTCAATAACGGGCAACATCGCATTTTTTGTCGCCATAACGATAGTCGCTGCACTAGCATTTTTACTGATTAAAAACCGCAGTAAAGGCTTTATCATAATGGTGTTAAGTATTTTTATTATAAACTTGTTTGTTGTTAGTGTGTACTTTGGGATAGAACGCGTTAAAGACAGAGTGGCACAAACGAACTCGGTGCAAGAGACCCAAGACGAAATTGTTCAAGAGGCCTATCCGATTATTTCAGATTTTCCTATATTCGGTTCAGGTGGGGGTAGTTTTCACTCGACCTTTCCTAGTTATCAACTGTCTGAAGCAGGTGCATTTAATGAGCATTTACACAATGACAATTTACAGTTTTTAATCGAATATGGCGTGGTAGGCTACTTTATCCTGTTTTCAATATTTGGCTTTAGTATCTACAAGTCGATAAGGGCTTTGCATAGTCGACGAAACTCAATATTCAAAGGCAGCGCATTTGCCTGCTTAATGGTACTTATAGGAATGGCTTTGCATATGAGCATAGATTACCCGCTGCAAGGATATGCTAATGCTAGCTATTTCGTGGTATTTTTAGCGCTTTGTATGGTTATCAACACTTTGACGCTACAACAAACAAAACAGCGCTCACGCACAATTTAAGTGCTCCACCGCAGTATCTACGTCTTTTATTGTTATCCACTGGCATACGCCTACTAGTGAGTCTGCGGTTTCAATAAACGTTACAATAGACGTTTTTGAATCGCGGTTGCGTAAACCCAGCCTTATTCGTTCATGCACAATGTCTTTTATATCTTCGTACATAGGATGCTTAGCGTTGTATAAACTTAAGCCTAGGCGCGTAAACAGCATATGAACCTCAACCGAATAAGGACCCAGTTCGTTAGCTAGGTTTAAATACCTCAGCATTTCCTCATCATATTCTTTTAAGCGCCACTTAACTCTGGCCAAGTTAGCCCATGTTACCGGCCATAGTGGACGTACTTTAGTTGCCTGTAGGTAATTGATTTTGGCATTTTCTAAGCTTGCTTTTTTATCAAAACCAGACAGAAACCCCCACTCTTCTATTTGGCCTGCTAAATTAATATAAGAGGTGTTTGAGCCATGTAATACGTTTGCGCTAAAAACGGCTGCTTTGGCTCGCTTATACTCGTATTTGGTTTGAATATGAGCGTTGCTTTGCCACGACTCAATCATAACTTCGGCGGCATAATAACGTGCGCTAGCGCCACCAAATCTAAAGGCATTAAAAAAGCCCACGGCAGCTATAAACAAAACAAAAATCGTAAGCAAACGTTTTCCTTTTATTTCAGCTAACATGCGTTTCCCAATTATTTAATATGCATTTCCTAACTACTTAATATGCGTTCT
The DNA here is from genome assembly GCA_047621065.1 of Glaciecola sp. GTDB lineage: Bacteria > Pseudomonadota > Gammaproteobacteria > Enterobacterales > Alteromonadaceae > Glaciecola. The sequence continues at coordinate 3,505 of JBLHMY010000144.1, forward strand.
TGTCGTTGAACGAACGGAAGATAGTAAATAAGACTATTTTTGCGTCCATCCATAATGACCATCTGCGTATGTAATCGAGATCGTATCTAATTCGCATTTCCATTTTTTCTATTGTATCGGTTTCACCACGCCAGCCGTTAATTTGTGCCCATCCGGTTATGCCCGGTCTAATTTTATGACGCAGCATGTAATAGGCTACGGCTTTGCGGTACTGTTCATTATGCGCAACAGCATGGGGGCGCGGACCAACAACCGACATTCTGCCCTGCAACACGTTCATAAACTGCGGTAGTTCATCAAGTGATGTTCTGCGTAAAAAAGCGCCTACTTTTGTAATGCGCGCGTCATTTTTAGTTGCCTGCGTAACCACATTAGAATTTTCTGTTACTGTCATAGTCCGAAATTTATAGACTTTTATTTCTTTTCCGTTCAGTCCATAACGGTACTGCTTAAAAATAACAGGTCCCTTTGATGTAATTTTAACAGCAATGGCAATTATCACCAATGGAATAGAGATTAACAATAAAATGATACTCGAAAGAATAATATCTTCTATGCGCTTAGTTAAGGCATATGAACCGAGCAATGGGTTGCAAAACACACTAATAGTTTGAATGTTACTAACGTGTGCCATTGAAGAGCTCATAATACTGAACATAAATAAATTAGGCACCAGTTGAACATTAGCAGTGGTATTGCCAAGCAATGCCAAAATTCCCGTTATGCGCTTTTCAGCAGACAGAGGCAATGCTATAAAGACCACGTCAAATTTATTCAAACGCGCATCATCTACGCCGTCAGCTACACTACCTTGAACAAGTCCTTGATAGTCTTCAGGTAGGCGTTTTACGTCTCTATCGTCATAAATGGCACTAATGCGGTAGCCGGTATGAGGATTTGCTAATATTTCTTTTGCTAGGTTTGCGCCTTCAGTCGACAAACCTATAATAGCCACATGACGGGTATTAAATCCATTACTTCGTATTCGACGTAAAAACAGACTAAAGCAGCCGCGCCATAAAATAAGTGTCGCGGCAGTTATTGCAAACCAAACAGTAATTGAGCCTTTGTATAATTCGAGATAACTTCCATTCCAAAAGATATATGCCAAGATAAGAGCAACTGACACTGACCAAGACAAAAAGGTATAAAAAACAATTTCTTTAAACAAACCGTCTCGCCATGAGCGGTAAAGCGCTACCATTTCAGCGGTAATTGAAAAACCGGCGATAAATATCAGAAAAAGCACAAAAAAGTCTTGAGTATACCCAACCTCAAAAATTAACAATGACACGATCAGCGCACCCTTTATAATCATCAAATCGGTAAGCCGGTAAAATGTGGCAAATTTATTAATATTGTTTTTGATCAGCCCATTTTGTTGCATCATAAACTTATCCCCTTGTAAAAATTAAGTTGGTAAAAAATAGTGGTGGCACCTATGTTTGGTCTTCAAGCTGCCGCTAAATCATAAACAACCGTTACTTGTTAATCTTTTTAACGTTACCAATGAAAATTACTTTAGTCTTTTGTATACGGCCTATGGTTTTGTGAACAGCAAACTCTATCAAAAAAGACTTTTGTTACTACTGAGGGCACGGGAGTGATTATGGTAAACACCTTTAATAGCTTTTCAGACTAACCGTTAAAATTACGCATTACGATGACTAATTAGCAATAAACAAGCCAAGCTTATATATTACTGTATTTCATGTTAAATATATCAATAATATTTGATGTTTATAAAGAAATGTAAAAAAAGCTGACAATAAAGCGTGCGTCTCTGCACACATGTTGACCATCGCTATGTTGAAGAGCATATGTTTAAATAGACGCTCACAATACAAAACACGCACAGTACATCCGGTGGACCAACTGAATCGTAAGTAACAAAATCATTTGACCCGCCATTTCATTACCCTTAACGTACATCACACCAAAGTAAGTTCAGTAACGGAATATAGTTTATGTCACAGCAATACACACTATATGGCGCACCGGTTTCACTATATACCGGCAAAACGCGCGCGTATCTTCGGTTTAAACAAATTCCGTATACCGAAGTACTCTCATCACTTAGGGTATACAAAAAAATTATTATACCAAATACTGGCGTACAATTTATTCCAGTGCTAAAAACACCTCAAGGTGAGTTTGTTCAAGACACCTCCGTGATTACCGATAAACTAGAACAAACCTTCCCCCAACGCAGCGTAATACCAAAGGGACCCAAACAGCGTTTGATTTCAGCCATTATGGAAATGTGGGGTGACGAATGGTTGCTAATTCCTGCCATGCACTACCGCTGGAATCACGATAATTTCCCATTTATTTATGAAGAGTTCGGCGAAATTGTTATGCCGCATATGCCCAAGTTTATCCGACGTATAGTGGGTAAAACAGTAGTCGCTAAGTTTAAAGGTTTTGTGCCTATGCTGGGTATTACGCCTAAAAGTATTCCTGCAATAGAAAATTGGTATGAAAACCAAGTGTTACCGCGATTAAATGCACATTTTGCCAAACATGATTACTTACTTGGCTCACGCCCCTGTGCTGGCGATTTTGGCTTAATTGGACCGCTATATGCTCATTTATATAGAGATCCCGCACCCGGCAAAATGATGAAACGTGCAGCGCCCTACGTTGTAAAGTGGATAGAGCGAATGAATGCACCACCGCCTGAGTTAGGCACGTGGTGCGTAAAAGACCGTATTCCGGCAACACTATTCCCTATCATACAGCAGCAATTTGCCGACTTTTGGCCGGTACAAATTGACTCCCTCAAACACACGCAGGCCTGGATACAAGAAAATCCGAATACAAAAAAGCTTCCTCGCATGCTGGGTGAACACACCTATCGTTTAGGTGACATTGATGAAAAGCGCATAGTTCGCACCTTCAGCCAGTGGAAACTCCAGCGCGTTTTGGATATTTATAAAGCGTTTACCGAAGAACAAAAGACAAAAGTAAACCCAATGCTAAAAGAAATAGGCGCTTTTGATTTTATGCACATTA
>JBLHMY010000145.1:0-6495 GCA_047621065.1 Glaciecola sp.
CAGTGCTTTGTCGTGCATTTGATCATGGTGCCGATATTGTAATTCATTCACTCACCAAATACATAGGTGGGCATGGCACCACTATTGGCGGCATTATTGTGGATTCGGGTAAATTTGACTGGGCTGCACACAGCGAACGTTTCCAAATGATGACCACCCCAGATCCGTCTTATCATGGCGTTGTGTATACCGAAGCCCTTGGCGCTGCAGCTTATATTGGCCGCTGCCGAGTTGTACCACTTCGCAACACCGGCGCCGCATTAGCGCCGCAAAGCGCCTTTCAAATTATGCAAGGACTTGAAACTTTATCATTGCGTATGGAGAGACATTGCGAAAATGCAGAAGTTGTAGCAAGGTATCTAAGCAGCCACAGTGCTGTAAGCTGGGTAAACTACGCAGCTTTGCCTACCAGTAAATATTACGAAACTTGCCAGCGTATATGCGGCGGTAAAGCTGCTGGTATTATTAGTTTTGGTATTAAAGGCGGTATTGAAGGCGGATCAAAATTCATTGATGCTCTGCAGTTAGTTTTACGTTTGGTAAACATAGGCGATGCAAAGTCTTTAGCTTGCCACCCCGCTAGCACAACACATAGACAATTGAGCGCACAAGAGTTAGCCACCGTTGGTGTTTCTGAAGATATGGTAAGGATATCGGTAGGCATAGAACACATAGACGATATCATTGCTGACATTGAGCAAGCACTGGTTGTTAGTCAAGCATAGTCGTAGTTAAGAGACGTTACAACAACTGCAAAGGTCATTCAAAAAAACGTATACCTTTGCGGTTGGTTATTGTTTTACATTAAAAACATTTAGCTATTTTTTAGCGTACGTTAATCCAAATAACATGAATAATCTCAGGCAATAAAGCAAGCAAACAAGACACAATATTAATCAACAAATGTAGTGCCATATGTAAACTGGTTTATCGCTTAGCCCTATCTTCTTTTTGCATTTCACGCTTATTCGTGCGTATTTCTTTTTTATCTTTTTTGTCAGGGGTGAGTGAGCCGTCTTTGAACTTTTGCTTGCGTTTAATTTTATCCGCAGCCTTCTTTTCTGCAACCTTGGCCATCTCAATTTCTTCTTGGGCTATCATTTCATGAGTTTCAAGCGTGATTCGGCCTAATTGGCCCGCCCTAAATTCAGCAATGAGTAATTCACAAATTTTATGTAAATTAACCCGACCGCCTGCCATTAAGGCGCCTCTTTTGGCCGCGGCCAGTTCTAAAAATTCAATTTCTGTTGTTGGTAAATCTTCTATTTTGTAGCGCTCTTTTAAAAACTCTGGATATGCTTTAATAAGATAGTCAGCAGCGAAAAAGCCAATATCATCGTATTCAAGCGCGGTATCTTTAACAGCACCTGAAACTGCTAAGCGATATCCTGTATTTGGGTTTTCTAATTTTGGCCACAATACACCGGGTGTATCGAGTAGCACTATACCGTTACCTAAATTTATCCTTTGTTGACTTTTGGTTACCGCGGGTTCGTTGCCCGTTTTGGCAATTACGCGTTCGGCCAATATATTAATTAGCGTAGATTTGCCCACATTCGGAATACCAATAATCATCGCGTTTATGGTTTTAACAGAAGCATCTTTTTGTGCACATGTTTTGCGAATTAAATCCAAAATTTGTCTCGTTTTGGCGGTATTGTCGATAGACGTTGTAAAAGTTTTAACTGCTCGTTCTGCTTCTAAATGGGCCTGCCATGCTTGTGTTATGTCGGGGTCGGCTAAATCAGACTTATTGAATATCTTAATGCAAGGCTTGTCCCCCCTTATTTTTGCTATTTCAGGATTTTCACTCGAATAAGGAATACGCGCATCTAGCACTTCAATTAAAACATCAACCTTGTGCAAGGCATCTTTCATTTCTGTGAGGGCTTTGTGCATATGCCCAGGGAACCAATGAACGGCCAAATCGAATATCCTCTATGCTATTTTTGTTAAGACTACTATATATGTATCTAATAATCTGGCTGAAATTGTTAATGTTCTGGCAGTGAGCCTAGTAGCGAAATGTGAAACGCGTCTTTAGGAACATTTACCACTACAAACCAATTCATACTTGGTATGTAGCTGCTGCCCAGCAGCATATTTTCATCCTTGATATACATTGCATGGTCTGAAAACTGCACAGATTGCTCGGGCTTTGGTGATAATATCGACGCTGCGATACTGTCGCTAAACAACAATTGCAAAGTAGCAGTGCCATCACTCACTTGTTTACTCTGTTTGTAATTTGTCTTATTGCTGCTTTGCACCTGAATTTTACCCGAACTATCAACTAAATAAACCGTGCCATATTGAGCAAAAACTGAATTGTTCAGCATATCAAGCACGCCATTAAATGATGTGGCTATGCCCGATAATCCATTGCCATTGGTTTGCTGATAATTAACGTAAAGGTCAACCCGCTTATTATTTTGATCATGGTACACACTTACTAAATCTTGATTTGCTGTGGCTATGTAAGCGAAGTACCAGGTGTCTATTTCAGGCGTAAGCTGTCTTAAAAACCCTTCATGATTCCAATACTTATTTGTATTTTTGTCAGCAAAAGAGGCACTAGTAAGGTCGTATTGCTGCACAAAAAAACCGAGCTTGTCGACCAAAGTCGATTCTTGCGTAACATCGAACCCAGCATTAACCCATGCGTGAATATGCTTGTCATTAGCAATGCTTTTGGAAATCAGCTTCATTTGTCCAATTCGTGCGTCTATTTGCGCACTTAAGTTGGCAAGCCTTAGTACTAGTTCATTTTCGGTAATACGCTTATTCGACTTAGCAACTTGCTGGCTTATGTAAACAGCACTTAGCACTAAAACAACGATTATAAGAAGTGCACTTATAAAAATGCCGCGCATGTTGTTGTTAGAATATATTTTTAACATTAGAAAATCTTTATTTCCAGAAATTGTAATTGCCTTTAACACCGGGCTTGTTGCACAAAAGCACAAAATAGAAGGCGCTCAATACTTATTTTTAGAGCGCACAAAATAAAAAATGTATAACGATTTTTATTCTATTAACTCGTATCGCAAACGCTCAACGAGATCGTCATCTATATTTATTTGATGCTTCGCTAACGCTTCTGCTTTTAGCACTTCGATGTAAAGAGCAAATTCTCGCTGTACTGTACGTTGTTTTAACTCGGCCAATAAGTGATTTGAAGATGCAAACCCCATTGCAATAGCATGGCGTTCTTTAGCACGTGTGAACTTTATATCTAACAAAGACTTAATAGCATGCGCCGCCACTGTTAAGTCGCTTATGTCGTTGTGAGTGATCATAATTTATTCAATCCAAAATAGTCATCTCGTTTGTAGTTTATCACTTGATCAGGCGTTATTTGTAAAAAGGTGTCACAAAATCATCTCATTTTTGTTATTTATGCGTTTTCGTCTGCCGCTTGGTGAGCATGCTAAGCATATTGTCGCGCTATAACCCTTAAGCTCTGCTGGTAAACTTGCCTTCTGCCGTATTAATTTTAATTTTTTCGCCCGCTGCAATATATTCAGGAACTTGTACTGTTAAACCTGTTGATAACAAAGCAGGTTTAGTGCGAGCACTAGCAGACGCCCCTTTTATTGAGGGATCTGTTTGGGTAATAACTAAATCTACAGAAGCAGGTAATTCAACTCCTACCGGTTTTTCGTCTACCATTAACACCTGTAAGCCAATTGTTTCTTCAGTGATAAACTTAAGTTCGTCACTAATGGTCTCTTTGTCTAGCGAGTAAGGCGTGTAATCTTCATTGTCCATAAACACATATTCATTGCCGTCAACATATGAAAACATAACTTTCTTTTTACTAAATTCTGCGGTGTTTATCATTTCATCGGCTTTGAAACTTTCATCTGCCTTTGCGCCGGTAGCGACTTCGTATAATCGCATTCGGTACAAACTTGCTCCTGCTCTTCCACTGGGGGTCAGTTTTGCAATATCTTTCACAAAATAGACTTTTCCATTGTACTCAATGGCTGCATTTTTCTTTATTTCACTGGCTTTTGGCATACGGCTTCTCATTATTATATAAACAAACTTAGTCATTAATCATATAACATTTTTGTGCCTTGTGTTTGTTATTGGCGCAAAGATGAGCGCTATATTACAAATAATATTTTTATGGCGTTGCAATCACAACTCAAACCTAAAACGCTTACTTAGTTGTGTCTACCATTCGCCAAAATGGAAAAAACGACTGCTTTTATTAATATTTTATTCTTAAAATTTACGCAATGATGATATAACAAGTTTTGTTTTGTATACTCCATCAACAAATTAAATGCGAGATAAGCTTGAACGATGAATTTTATATGCCTACCTTTTTGCGAACTCAGCGCTATACAACTATATGAAATTTTGCACTTGCGCAGTGAAGTATTTGTGCTTGAGCAAACTTGTGTTTATCAAGATATAGACTACAAGGACATGAAACAAGATGTTCACCATTTAATGATGCGGGATAATGACACGCTAATTGGCTACGCTCGTTTGTTACCAGCCGATATAAGCTACCCCACTCCAAGTATAGGAAGAATCCTTACTTGTCCTTCGGCTCGTAATAAAGGCTTAGGACGTAGGGTCATAAAAGAGGCACTGGATCGCACATACTCTTTGTGGCCTAAACATAGTGTTACCATAGGTGCCCAAAGCCATTTGAGTAGTTTATATCAAAGCTTTGGGTTTACAGAAATTTCAAATCATTACTTAGAAGACGGCATTATGCACGTCGATATGCAAATAGTTGGCAAGTAAACCCCAACATAACTAGCAACCCTAAATCGAATATGTAACTTAATAAAACATAGCATTTCAAAAAGGTATCAATGTGGATAAACGCGCTTTTATCAAATATTCATTAGGAAGTACGCTAGCACTTGCAGTTTCAGGCGGTGCCATAACCTGGGTGAGCATAAAGCGAAGTGACGCGCCCTTAACTACTGCGAGTATTATTGAAGTTATTGATAATTTAATGTTAGACGCATCATTGCAGTCGTTAGTAACAAACGGTCAGTGGAGTGCATATAAAGTGTTTGTTCACTGCAGGCAAAGCGTTAATTACTCAATAAGCGGTTATCCATTACATAAATCAGACTTTTTCAAAAAGACGGTAGGCAAAATGGTATTTTCTGCATTTGCAGCAAAACGTAAAATGCAGCATAACTTAGCAGAAGAAATTCCTGACGCCGATGCTATTGCTAAGACCGGAGACGTACTAAAAGCACTAATACAATTAAAGCAATCGTTAGTAAACTTCCAGCAGTTTAACGGTGAGTTAAAAGCTCACTTTGCATATGGCCCATTGAATAAACAAGAATATGAACTGGCTCATGCCATGCATTTCGTCAATCATATGCAAGAATTCTTGGTTTCACCGAATGTAAAATAAAGACCAGCACATTAAATTGGTGATCTTGTTAGAAAAACCTTTCACTTGTTAACAGATGTTAACTCATTATCGTAATTTCGATCAAAAATGTAATTTAACTACCGCTTTAAGGTAAACCAAACATTAAACATTGCTATATATGTAACTTAATTACATAAATAGCTTCATTTTCGTATTTTTTTTACGATAATAGGGAGGACAAATACAAACCAGTAGTAAAACTTGTTCGATTACATAAATAGGAAAATGAAAATGAAAATATTAACTATCGCTTTAACGCTTACTCTTAGTGCAACATCATTAAGCAGTATGGCAAACAAAATAGTCTTTAAACCAGTAAACAATAATATAGAAACACAAGCGTGCGTGTTAGCCGCGACTGAAGGCTTAGAAGCAGCCAAAGTAATGGTAAAAAAAGAACGTGATAATTTTAATAGATTTAAGTTAGCAGTAAGCTGCAACGGTCTTTCTTTAACAGACTTTGCTGATAAGTATCAGCCGCAATTAGCACAACAAGCTAGTCTAGCAAGCAAGCCTACAATTACTTTAGTGGCTAAGAATACTACGTCAATGGTATGCCTAGACGCCTTACTCGTAGGTGAAGAACAGGCTAGAATAGAACATAATGTTGGTGAAGATAGCATTACTTGTAATAGCAAAAATATAAAAACGTTTATACGTAAATACCAAGATCAAAATTTCATTGTAAGAAATTCTGCACAATGAACAGCGCGGTAAATACCAAACCGTTTAATAAAAAGGTGCGAATTTTTCTCGCACCTTTTTTATTAGATCTGTTTTATTGCTTATGCTTTAAGTGCGTCTCACAAACATTAAACCAAGCGACAACAAGGTCATTATTAAAATAGAAGGTGTTGACACCGACACTTGGTCAGTCACGTCCGCTTTGGTCACGTCCGCTTTGGTCACCACCACGTTGTCTATAAAGTTACCCACTGTTGCAGTACTTGGCGTAATAGAGGTAAAACTAATGGTAGTTTCGTCGCCCAATGCAGTAAACTCAGACATAAACTGCGACCACGTTTTAAGCGTATGGTCATCAATCACCTGATTAAACACTTCCGTAATTCCTG
>JBLHMY010000146.1:0-6432 GCA_047621065.1 Glaciecola sp.
AAAAATGCACCATAAGACCTTCTGTGCCGCGAATAGCAACGGTGCTCTTTTTATCTGGTATTTCGGTGTTGTCGCCCACTAAGCGACGTGCGACCATTGCGCTAATTTCATTACCCATGCCTATATTGGCAAGCAATTCTTCGAAACTAGCGTATTTTGTTTCCTCTACCAAGCGGTCTATTTCTGACTGCGCAATTTCATCAAATTTAATGGTGCCCAAGGCATGGCGCAACAAACGGTTACCCATGTTAGTAGCATCATCTGTATGCTGGCGTTTTAAGAAGTGACGTATGTTAGAACGCGCTTTAGCACTTACCACAAAATTCAGCCAGTTAGCATTTGGCTTGGCCCTGGGCGAGGTAATTATTTCAATACTTTGGCCATTTTCAAGTTGTGAGCTAAGTGGATAATTCCTGTGATCGACTCTTGCACCTACACAAGTATTACCTACATCAGAATGAACCGCATAGGCGAAGTCTACTGCGGTTGCGCCCATGGGCAATTCAATAATTTTACCTTTAGGCGAGAATACATAAATTTCATCGGGAAATAAGTCAGACTTGACCGTTTCAATAAACTCAACAGAGGTGCTAGCGTTTTGCTGCAATTCAACTAAAGACTGCATCCATTGATTTGCACGCAGCTGGGATGAATTATCGTGCTCGCCACTTTCTTTGTATACCCAATGCGCGGCTATGCCTTTGTCGGCGAGGTGATCCATTTCTTCTGTTCGAATTTGCACTTCAACAGGAATACCGTGGGGGCCCTTCAAAGAGGTATGCAAAGATTGATAACCATTACTGCGGGGAATCGCTATGTAGTCTTTAAATCTGTTCTCAATAGGCTTATACATGCCATGAATAGCGCCTAACACTCGATAACAGTTATCGACAGAATCAACGACTATACGAAAACCATAAATATCCATGACTTCGTTAAACGACAACTCTTTGGTCCGCATTTTGCTGTAAATAGAATATAGGTGTTTTTCACGGCCCTGTACTCTGCCATTAATTTTGTATTCAACAAGCTTGTTTGTTAGATCAAGCTGTGTGCGCTCTATAATTTCTTTACGGTTGCCACGTGCTTGATTCACCGCGCTCTTAAGAGCTCTGTAGCGCATTGGATACATAGCTTGAAATCCTAAATCTTCAAGCTCATTTTTAATATCATAAATACCTAGGCGGTGGGCTAAAGGTGAATAAATCTCGAGAGTTTCCAAGGCGATACGGCGACGTTTTTCTGGTCTTAGTGAGCCCAGGGTGCGCATATTGTGAGTTCTGTCCGAGAGTTTGATTAAAATAACTCGGATGTCTTTTACCATCGCCATAAGCATTTTGCGGAAATTTTCTGCTTGGGCTTCTTGCTTTGAACTAAATTTAAGTTTATCGAGTTTACTAACACCTTCAACCAACTCAGCCACGGTTTCACCAAAAGCCAAGGTTAAATCTTCTTTGCTGTATTCGGTATCTTCAATTACATCGTGCAGTAGCGCAGCCATAAGGGTTTCATGGTCAAGCTTCATGTCGGCTAGAATACTGCTAACAGCGACAGGATGAGTAATATATGGGTCGCCGCTGGAGCGGGTTTGTCCTTCATGCGCGTCGCGGGCTAGGATATAAGAGGCACGAACGTAATCTACCTGCTTTTTTGGCAGATATCTACTAATCTTCGTTTCTAAACCTTCAAATAAATACACTTAATTCATCACCGTATTAAAAAAGTAACGCTAGCAGATAGAATACGTTTATTTTAATGTTTTGCATAACAAAAAACGCCGATTTTACTCGACGCTTTTAATTTTAATTACTTAAGCTGTAAAATACTGCTTCAACGCTTGTCAAATAGCCAATTAATGGCTTAATTGTTGGCGAGAATACTCGCCACAGAAGCAAACTCAGCAGCTTCTTGTTCGCGCTGGTCTTGCAGCTCAGTTTGCTCAACTGTTGCAGCCGTTACAAGGCCTTGCTCAATTTCACGCAAAGCTATTACAGTAGGCTTATCGTTCATTGGATCAACCAATGGTTCTTTACCTTCCATAGCAAGCTGGCGAGCGCGTTTTGCTGCCACTAATACAAGGTCAAATCGATTACCAATTTGGTCTACAGCATCTTCTACTGTTACACGTGCCATTGTGAGCTCCGGTGTTAAGCGTTAAATTTAAAAAAACGGGTGCGAAGTATACTGTACTTCTTAACAACAATATAGCTCATAATGTAGATACTGTCTGACTTTTATTGTGTGTTGTTTAAATAAAACGGTTTAATCTCTATTAACCGCGCTATTTAAGTAATGATGCTAGCAAACCCTTGTGCCGCAACTGTTGTTGCTTAAGACCTAAGCTATTGGCTTTTACAATGCTAATTAGCTGGTCAAGTGCATGTGTAAAATTGTCATTTACAATCACATAATCAAATTCGTTGTAATGCGACATTTCTTGCTGCGCTTGCTGCATGCGGCTTTCTATGACACTGTCACTGTCTTTGCCGCGGCTCACTAAACGTGTATTTAGCTCTTCTTTTGATGGCGGCAATATAAATATCGATACCACGTCGGGATTAACACGTTTCACCTGGCGAGCACCTTGCCAGTCAATATCTAAAAACACATCAATGCCTTGCGCCAGTTTGTTACTGATGGCTACTTTTGAAGTCCCATAATAATTTTCAAACACTTGTGCATACTCATAAAAAGCGCCACTTTCAATCATTTTTGTAAACTGTTCAACATCAACATAGTGGTAATGCTCACCGTTTACTTCACCGTCACGCGGCAAACGAGTAGTGTGAGAAACCGACAGCTGAGCTGGGTTAAACAAGTGCCCTTCTTGTGTGCGCTGCAACAACGCATTAATTAAGCTCGATTTTCCTGCTCCTGAGGGGGCAGCTACTATAAAAAGATTCGCGTTAGAAATTGTCATTACCATTTTGCCCATTGTTTAATAAACATACCTATGCATTGCTTGGATCTTAAAGTAAATAACATAAGTATTACATAGCTAATAGTCACCTATCACAAAAGTCTATGTTTTTGCCTGTAAGGCACTTAGTGTCTTATGCTACCATAGCGCCTTAACAAGTGGTCTGTTGGACTTTCACTATTCTAGTAAAGTTTGTTTAAAAACCACTAATTACTTTATTTATAATAATTTCAGTTTTGGAGAATTGTATGAACGAGAGCGTCTATCATCAAATTATTGATGATTTGTTTATCCGCATTGAAGAGGCGCTTGATGAACTAGAAAGCGTAGACATTGATTATGAAAGTGCAGAAGGAATTTTAACTTTAATTTTGCCCGACCAGTCCAAAATTATACTCAATAAAATGCAGCCTCTTCTCCAGCTTTGGGTAGCCACCAAGTTTAACGGCTACCATTTTAATTATACCGAAGGAAAATGGATAGATGAACGTTTTGGCGGTGAGTTTTACGAATTTTTCAATGACGCAATAAGTAAACAAGCCGGCCAGCCAATTGCACTGAACGTACAAGAGTCGTAGGCTAAATTTATTAGCAGCGTTAATACTATAGCGCCGATAAATAATAACTTCACATAAACACTGATAGCGCACAAACAAATCCTGCGCGAGACCAAGGAATTGACTCGATGGAAAACAACACCGCATCAAATGTACTTTTACCGGGCGTTGAAATTGCTCCCCAAAGCAACCACAAGTCGACTATTATTTGGTTACACGGCTTAGGCGACTCTGGTAATGGCTTTGCCCCCATTGCACCCGAGCTTCAGCTGGACCCTAACTTGGGCGTTAAATTCATTTTCCCACATGCGCCAATACGTCCAGTGACCATTAATAACGGCATGGAAATGCGCGCTTGGTATGATATAAAAAGCATGGATATGGAAAGCCGCGCTGATGTGGAAGGGGTGATTGAGTCGAGTAATCAAGTTAAACGGCTAATTGAAAACGAAATTGCAATGGGCATTCCCGCAAATAAAATTATCCTTATTGGTTTTTCTCAGGGCGGTGTTATTGCCTTTCATTTAGGCACACGCATGGCAACGTCGTTAGCCGGCATTGTCGCTTTATCGACGTATATGTGTGAGCCTGAAAACTTGACTAGCGAAAAACACGAAGCGAACCAACAAACGCCCATTTTGTGCTGCCATGGCTTACAAGATGAAGTAGTGCCTATAAGAGCAGGTAAATTAGCCTACAACACTTTGCAAACTAATAAATATAATGTGTCTTGGAAGGAATATGTGATGCAACACAATGTGTGCATGCCGGAAATTAAAGATATAGCTGAGTTTATCACTTTGCAGTTATCTAAATAACTTATGCTTAAATAAAACGGAATATAATTACGCTTATGCAAACACCTAAGTCGGTAGTAAGAATTGCCACACGCAAAAGTGCTTTAGCTATGTGGCAAGCCTATTACGTGCAAGATCAATTGCTAAAACATTTTCCAAACTTAAGCATAGAGCTTGTGCCAATGTCGACCCAAGGCGACCGAATACTCGATTCCCCGCTAGCCAAAATAGGGGGTAAAGGTCTTTTTATTAAAGAGCTTGAAGTAGCTATACATAATGGCTTAGCCGATTTAGCTGTGCATTCTATGAAAGACGTTCCGGTAGCATTTCCTGAAGGTTTTGGGTTACATTGTATTTGCGAGCGCGAAAATCCGTATGACGCGTTTGTATCGAACACCTACCAATGTTTTGATGACCTACCCCATGGCGCGGTAGTGGGTACCTCAAGCCTACGCAGACAGGCGCAGCTAAAAGCGGTTCGCCCCGACCTTACCATTAAAGACTTACGCGGCAATGTAAATACACGTTTGCAAAAACTTGACGATGGTTTATACGATGCCATTATCCTTGCTGCAGCAGGGTTAATTCGCCTTGATATGAAAACACGCATCAAACATGAATTAGACCCCTCTATGTGCTTACCCGCGGTTGGACAAGGCGCCGTTGGCATTGAATGTAAAAATGACGATACGCTACTTATTGCTATGTTACAAAAGCTGAATCATCCTCAAACTGCTATTCGTGTTAGCGCAGAACGCGCTATGAACGCTAAACTACAGGGGGGTTGTCAAGTTCCTATAGGCAGTTTTGCGCATTTCAACCAACTAGATTCAAACGCTCATGGAGAACTTTCTATGACGGCTTTGGTGGCCTCTCCCGACGGCACTACTGTACTAAAAACCAGTGGCAAAGTACTGTGCGCCATTGATGATATTGGTGCCGCTCAAAAAATTGGGGGCACTTTGGCCGATGCACTTCTTGCAAAGGGTGCAAAAGCAATCCTCGACGCATTATAAGCACAATGACATTTCTAATCGCTAGGCCTACAGACAAAGCACAACAAACCTCTGCTTTATTCAAGCAATCTGGTTTACACGCTCAAGTTTTACCTATAATTGATATAGAGCTAGCAACAAACAACATGCTGGTCGAGCAATTAAACAGCGCTAATCCTAGCTGTATTATTGTTACATCGACATACGCAGCCCAGTGGCTTTTATCCATTATTGCTGCGCAAAAAGTTGCGCTAGACTTCGCCCACACTACGTTTTTGTGTATAGGTAACGCCAGTGCCGCGCTATTACTACCTATTACACACAAAAGTAATGTGCTTGTCGCCTCACCTGAAAACTCTGAAGGCGCACTACAAGCAGACTGTTTGCAAGCAGTAAGCAATGTGAATATTGTCTTATTAAAAGGTGAAGGTGGACGCGACCTGATTGCCACCACGCTCGGCCGGCAAAACGCGATTGTAAGTGTGTTAAATGTGTATAAACGCGTTGTTAACGTTCAGGCCATTCGTGCATTTACTTTTGAGCCTAGCCAAATAAAGTGTATTATTGCCACCAGTATTGAAATTACAGAACTTTTATTGGCCAACAACCAACATAGGTGGATGACCTCGTGCGTATGGATAGTCGCCAGTGAGCGCATAAAAGACTATGCTTACGAAAAAGGCATAAAACACATTGTAATAAGCCAAGGTGCAAGCAGTGAGGCCTTGTTAGCGTGTGCCAATCAATTAGTGAACACAGGAGTCGTGCATGACTGATTTAACCCAATCACCTAAAGACCGATCAATAGATGCAAAAAACGCTGTGGTGATTGAAGAAACTGCCCAGTCTTCAAGTGAAGTACTTGATCCAAAAACAAAGAAATCGGCTAAAACCGGCCTGCTTTGGCTTTTCACTTCTATCAACCTGCTTATTTTATTACTAATTTGTGCTGGTGCATATTTGTACTACACCCAAATAGCAGGTACTGAGTCAACCAAGCAAACCGACATAGTTGCGCTTAAGTTAGGCTTAAGTGAACAATCCCGCGACTTACAATTTAACGTGAGTCAGCTTAAACAAAACTCGCAAACTCTTGAAAACAGCATAGCAAATGTGAAACAAAGCACTGCAAAAGACCTAGCTAGCATAGAAAACCAGTTGGC
>JBLHMY010000147.1:0-6428 GCA_047621065.1 Glaciecola sp.
GGTTAACGCGATTAAGATTAAGCTGACCTTACTGTTGGATACGCCTCTTTATAAAAATAATAAGAAAAAAATACACGCAAAATAGGAACAATACAAACAAGTTAACTTTAGGTCCTACTTGAATTAAGAAGTAATACCGTAAAAATAAGGTGTATTTGTTCTTTAGTTAAGATTCTTTCGTAATGCTCTATATACAAAAAAAACTTGGTTGGTTAAATGAAAAAATATGCACAGCTTCTGTTTGGTGGCGTTTTACTATCCGTCAGCTCATTTTCTTTTGCACAAGAAAGAGTCACTATTAAAGGCAGTGACAACAGCACTATTTATGCTGATGTATTAGAAACTTTCAGTTCACCTTGGGCAATGGCTATGTTGCCTGATGGACATGCTTTGGTGTCTGAAAAAACAGGTGCGCTGTGGTTAATCGATAAAGCCGGCAAAAAACGTTTTGCAGTTAGCAACGTCCCACAAGTTAACGCCAGAGGCCAAGGTGGACTTGGCGATATTATAGTGCATCCAGACTTTGCAGAGAACTCGACTGTGTTTTTGTCCTATGTTGAACGCGACCCACAAAGCGATGAACTAAGTGGCGCGGTTGTTGATAGCGCTAAACTTAACATTACCAGCAGCGGGGCGTCGCTAAGCGAGCTTAAGCGCATTTGGGACCAATCTCCTAAAATGACAGGCAATGGCCACTATGGTCACCGTCTTGCCGTGTCGCCAGATGGTTTTTTGTTTATTACCTCAGGTGACCGCCAAAAATTTACGCCAGCACAAAATATGGCAATGAATTTGGGTAAAGTAGTGCGCATAAATCAAGACGGCAGCGTGCCAAAAGATAATCCTTTCTATAACAAAGGTGACGTTACTAGTCAAATTTGGACGCTTGGGCATCGTAACCCTTTAGGCATAGATTTTGATGCACAAGGAAGATTATGGGTGCACGAAATGGGTCCACGTGATGGTGACGAGTTGAACATTATTGAGCGTGCAAGAAATTACGGCTATCCGGTGGTATCCCAGGGTAAACATTACTCAGGCGTAGACATTCCCAACCACGAAACCAATCCTGTATTTAAAGCACCAATGGTTGATTGGGTGCCAGCCATAAGCCCAGCAGGTTTCATTATTTACAAAGGCAGCAAGTTTAAAGATTGGACCGGAGATGGCTTTATTGGCGGCTTATCGTCGCAAGCACTTATTCGCGTGAGTTTCTCTATGCAAGAAAAACGACCAAGACTAAGCGCCCAGGAAGCCGCGCGTTATGAATGGGGTTCAAGAGTGCGCGAAATTGAGCAAAGCAGCAGCGGCGACATCTATATTTTAGAAGATGGTGGAAGCGGTCGTTTGCTGAAGCTTAGCCAGTAACACCTTTATTTAATGACAGTGACGCCATCTGTTTGCGTGACCGAGTTGGCGTTGGCGCGATCAATTATTTTGATTAGCGCTGTTTGAATCGTTTCATCTTCGCGGGCGTCAGTTTGACTAGAAAATCGTTCTTCTTGAACCTCGCTGTCTTCTTCTAATGTAAACTGAACCAAGACTTGCGTTGCACAGTTGGGCTTGTCACCAAAATATTCGATAGCAATTAGAGGGTAGCCTTTAAAGCCTTTTTTTATCTGTTTTGCGAGACGTTTTTTAGCTTTGTCTACGTGCATAGTGATTCCTAGTGGTCGTTGGTTATTGAGAATACCATATTATGATCGGCTTTTTGCTCACAAATTGCGGGTCAATTTCAACCTTGCAGTTAGGTAAAAAGAGCTTAACGTATGCTTTAGGTCACTTGTATTAATTAAATGACAAAACGCCTACAGCCGATTCTTTTAATAATAGCGGCTGTCATAAGTATAATGTGTGCTATTAAGTTTTCACAAGCATAGCTATGCGCGCAATAAAAAGGTAGTTTTATATTCCCTTTGTATGATTATCACAATAATAAAAATTAGAGGTAAGTTTGCCATGAAGTTACGCACATTTTTTATGTCCATATTCCTGAGTTTATGTGTTGCAAATACGGCTTTTTCTTATGATAGAGTGACCGGTGCTCCTTTTGCCAGTCGTTCCGAGGTTATTGCGCAAAATGGCATGGCGGCAACTAGCCAACCCCTAGCCACGCAAGTGGCTCTGGACATTCTAAAAAGTGGCGGCAACGCTATAGACGCAGCCATTGCAGCTAATGCCATGTTAGGTTTAGTAGAGCCTACGGGCAGCGGTATTGGTGGCGATTTATTTGCTATAGTATGGGATGCAGAAACTAAAAAACTATATGGCTTAAATGCCTCTGGACGCTCACCGCAATCATTGACTCTTGAGTATTTTGCAGAAAACAATATTACTGAAATTCCTAAGTTTGGCCCGCTCCCGGTGTCCGTGCCGGGCGCGGTTGATGGTTGGTTTATGCTAAGCGAGCGTTTTGGCAGCTTGCCTATGCAAACTTTGCTAGCACCTTCCATAAAATATGCCCGCGAGGGCTTTCCTGTTTCAGAACTTATTGCCTATTATTTTGAGAGTAATCAAAAGCGTATTGGCCACTTTCCGGGTTTTACTGAAACCTTTACAATTGACGGTAAAACACCCATAAAAGGCCAAGTGTTTAAAAACCCCGCGCTTGCCAATACCTATGAAAAAATAGCTACCGGTGGCCGCGACGTTTTTTATAAAGGCGATATTGCCCGAACTATTGGCGCTTTTATGAAGAGTCAAGGTGGCTTTTTAAGTTACCAAGATATGGCCGCTCATTATTCTGATTGGGTTGAACCGGTGTCAACAAATTACAGAGGCTATGACGTATGGGAATTACCGCCCAATGGTCAAGGCATAGCGGCGCTGCAAATTCTTAATATATTGGAACTATACGATATTGAAAGTATGGGTCATGATTCGGCAAAATACGTACATACTTTTGTTGAAGCTAAAAAATTAGCCTTTGCCGATCGTGCAAAGTTTTATGCCGATCCTATGTTTAATAAAATCCCTGTGGAATGGCTTATTTCGAAAGAATATGCGAAAACCCGTCAGCAACTTATTTCACCTGAAATTGCCGCCAAACGGGTAGATGCTGGTATAAATGAAGGTGACACTATTTACTTAACCGTAGCCGACAAGCAAGGCAACATGGTGTCGTTAATTCAAAGTAACTATCGCGGCATGGGCTCTGGTATGATCCCAAGCGATTTGGGTTTTGTGTTACAAAACCGCGGCGAAATGTTTGCCCTTCAGGCAGGTCATTTTAATCAATATGCGCCTGGCAAAAGACCTTTTCACACTATTATTCCGGCATTCATTACGCGTAACAACGAACCACTAATGAGTTTTGGGGTAATGGGTGGCGGTACTCAGCCCCAAATGCATGCGCAAATTGTCATTAACATGATTGATTTTGGCATGAATATACAAGAAGCTGGCGATGCCCCACGTATTTTACACACGGGATCAAGTACGCCAATGGGTAAACTTATGGTAGATGGTGGCTACGTAAGTTTAGAAAGTGGCTTTAGTCAGCGAACACGCAGAGGGCTGCTTAAAAAAGGCCATAAAATTACCGACAGCTTAGGCGCATTTGGCGGATATCAGGCAATAATGTACGACAGTAAAAACAAAGTGTACTATGGCGCTTCCGAATCACGTAAAGATGGTCAAGCAGCAGGTTATTAATGAGTCAACCCCAAAAAGGAATTTGCGCCGAGCCTAATTTGCACGCGCTGTATTTGCTCTTTAATGTTGTAGACGATGACGTAGCAAGTGTGCGTCTTAAGCTGGTAAAGCTTCTTGATATATTTGAGAACTTCGACGACGAACACTATGAGGCAATGGTGTCGGGGGCAATTGGTGTGGGCAGTGCGTTTTGGGATGAACTTTACCCCAATAACCGGCCAGCGCAATTAGGCTCTTTTCCAGACATGCAGTGCGAGGATCGCTGCGCGCCCGTATTACCCTGCGATTTGTTTGTTCAAATTCGCGCAGACCGCTTAGATATTTGCCAAGCCCTTGGCATTGAAGTTATGCAAACTTTAAAACTGCACACCGAACTTGTGGAGCAAGTACAGGCGTTCAGATATTTAGATGGACGCAACTGGACGGGTTATTTAATTGCAGACGAAAACCCGCGAGGCCGCAAAAAGTTTGAAATTACCTTGGTGGGCGAAGAAGACGATATTTTTACAGGTGGCTCGTATATTCATATTCAGCGTTATCGTTACGATATGTCAAAATGGAGTAAGCTATCAGACAAACTCCAGCAGCAAATAATGGGCAAAACTAAACAGCACAATATGGATGTTGTAGGGTCTGGACTAGATTCACATGCATTTAGGACTAAGATTGTAGGGCCCGGTGGTGAATATCCTATATTCTTAAATCAAAGCATGCCATATGGCGACATGAACACACAAGGCCTCTACTTTGTTGCCTGCAGCAATCATCCGCAAGCCTTTAAAAATTTACTGCATAGCCGTATTTATGGCGATGATAACGGCCATTACGATAAATTGCTGGATTATTCTAGTGCTGAAACGGGCGCTGCGTTTTTTGCGCCATCTATCAGTTTTATTCGCAGCCAAAGTATTATTACCTCTGATGAAGCCGAAGCTGGTGAGTCTGAGAAGTGCTAGTTACTAATTGAGGCTATAATGTCTGTTGCTATCAATATTGAAAACTTGAATTTTGCTTATCCACAAAAAAAAAGCATTACTGATGTGGCTCCGCTTGTGCTCAATATTCCGAAGTGGCAGGTAGATGCAGGCAAGCGAGTGTTTTTACATGGGCCGTCGGGCAGTGGCAAAAGTACCTTACTAAACTTACTCAGTGGCACTTTAAGCCTGTCGGTAAATGCAAAGAACAGCGCAGTACTATCTGTTTTAGGACAGCCTTTGCAGACACTTTCTAATCGTAAAAAAGACGAGTTCAGAGCTAAATCACTCGGTGTGGTTTTCCAGCAGTTAAATCTTATTGGATATTTGTCGGTTCTAGACAATATTAAACTGGCGAGTTTGTTTTCACAAAAAGCCCCTAAATTTGATAATAATAAACTAAAGCAAGTACTCACTAACTTAAACTTATCTAGTGATGTTCTATATACAAAAGCCAGTGATTTAAGTGTGGGCCAACAGCAGCGTGTGGCGATTGCGCGTGCTTTGTACCATAAGCCATCTTTACTCATTGTAGACGAACCTACCTCTGCACTTGACTTACAATCAACGACTAAGTTTATGCAGTTGTTGCTTGATAATACGCAACAGCTAAACGCTACCTTATTGTTCGTGAGTCATGACATGCGACTGGCAAAAGACTTTGATCAGTGCATAGCCTTAGACGACATAAACCAAGCCTGCGGGAATAATCCCCGTGCTCACTCTACGTCTGCCGAAAATAAAGCGAGGGCGTTTTAATATGTGGTTAAAGCTAGCTTGGCAGAGTTTATTGAATCGTAAAGTTACCACCATACTAACTTTCAGTGCGTTATTGGTGAGTGTGAGCTTATTGTTCGCAATAGAACATATTCGCGTGCAAACTCAAGATAACTTTAAGCGCACAGTATCGGGTATTGATTTGGTGGTAGCGGCGCGCAGTAGTCAAATTAATGTTCTGCTGTCGAGCGTATTTCGCATGGGTGCCAACCCCAATGCACTAAGCTGGGATACCTACGAAACTATTAGCCGCAATGCAAAAGTAGTGTGGACAATTCCTTTGGCTCTAGGTGATTCTTATAAAGGTTTCTCGGTTGTGGGAACCTCTGCTGAGTATTTTGATTATTACCAATATGGTAGAAAACAAACCTTAGAACTTGCTCATGGCCGCGTGTTTGCTAGTCCAACTGAAGCAGTAATAGGATCAAATGTTGCCAGTAGCCTTGGTTTACAGGTGGGTCAGTCTATAGTGGTTTCTCACGGTAGTGGCAGTGTTAGTTTTAGTCACCACGACCATCATCCGGTATTAATTACTGGTATATTAGCGCCTACGGGCACGCCGGTAGACAGGTCCGTGCATGTGCCTTTAATCGCAATTGAACAAATGCATAGTGCGGTTGCCCCTGCATCGTCAAATTTACGTTTTGCGCGCCCTAACCATCAAGCACAAGCTAGCAAGGCGCAGGCCTTATCAAAAGTTCATGACCATGATCACGAAGAAGCAGACTTTGCGCAAGCCATTCCCATCATATCACCAGGCACTTATGATCTTATAGGTCAACCCAAGCAAGTATCGGCATTTATGCTAAAAGCCGAGTCTCCATTTGCTATTTTAACCTTGCAAAGAGATATAAACCAATATCAAGGTGAAGCGGTATCTGCAATTATGCCGCAGGTGGCACTAGCCCAATTGTGGCAAACATTGGGCAGCGTAGAAAAGGTCATGCAGGTTATTGCGCTGCTGGTGTTATTTGCGTCATTAATTGGCTTAGTAACTATGCTGTTAGCGTCGATGCATGAACG
>JBLHMY010000148.1:0-6418 GCA_047621065.1 Glaciecola sp.
GATCATCGCTAATTAACGGTTTATGATTTAACGCAAGTACTTTAGCGCCTTGTACTGAATAGCTAGACGCGGCAATAAAATCGACACCTTGGCGCATAAGAACCTGTTTAATAACCTGCCAATAAGGTGTTAAGCCACCATATAACGCGAGCATGTTTTGCACTCTTAAAATAATAGCGTTGGGCGCGGCAAGTACAATATCTGAAGTAACCAAGTATAAATGATCTGCAATATTGACAATATGATTGCTTTGCACTTCGTGACTGTATTCGTGCAGTTGTAAGTTGCTGCAAGTTAAACTTGCACTTGCTAAACCCATGTTCAAACTTAAGCCTTGTGCAAGGGCTTTTTTGTTAAGCTGGCACAAGCTGTTAGTACTTACATCCACAACGGCGCGTGGGAGTGTTTGCGACTTGCTTTGTAACATTTTAGATGCAGGATGCTGGCTTAGTTCAAACGCACTCTCAGGCACAAACTCAGCGGCTTCAATCAAATCTAGCTGTAGTCTGGGGAAGTGAAGATAAATCCACAATGAGCGAGTATCAAATTGCATAAATTACCTATTGACTTGAATAGGCACGACTTTTTCGATGTCGTTTACGCAATGTTGCGTGCGCTGTTTAAGCAAATCATGAGTGCGACTATTAAATGGTAAGGGGACTTTAATGGCCTTTTGTGCCCAGCCTATTTTTTGTTTATTAATTTTAATACTCAGGCTGTCGGCTTGCCTGCTAATACTCAAAGATAAGCTTAAGGGCAAATTACATTGGTTTGTGCTTCTATCTTCGCTGTGCTTTTTTAAATAAGCAGTATTTGAATAATTATGTAACCATATGCAATAACAGTTACCTTGCTGAGCTGCATGCTCAAGCTTGCGTATTTGTATGTGCTTAAGGTTATGTTGCCACATAAAAACCGCGAAACATGCGCCACTTTTAGCACACTGTTCAGCACTCCATAGTGCATCTTCTATTGTGCCTGTTTGCACCACGACCAGCTGTGACAGCGACAGATTGTGTGCAAGCAAAAACTCGGCGTTTAAGGTAAACGGCGGGTTAATAAACATATACAATTTGTGACTGTCATTTTCGGTATGTTGGCGTTGTAAAATAGACAGCATTAAGCGCATTTCACCGCATCCTAATGGGCTTTCAAGGTGAATCATACCGGCAGCGGGAAAACCGCTAGTCAGTACATTGTCAAGGCTTTCATAGCCGGTTGCTAGCTTAGTTTGGGCAACTTGATGCTTAGCATTTGCGGCTGTCCATACCCATTGCTTCTTTTGTAAATCATGCAAAATAGGATTCATAATCAGCTTAATTTATACTGTACGGATATACAGTATAAGTAGTATTTAAATTGACGCAAGTACGAAATGCACTGGTCTATAAAAAGGACTATTAATTACTTGTTTTAGTAGGTTTTTATGAATATCTTAAAATTTTCTAACGTGAAGAGTTTGCATTTAGCCGAAACTTAGGCGAATAATGTCTAATATTTATCTTCGAGCGTAACAAGTCCGTGATCATAAAACACCAAGAAAAAATAGTCTCTCCAGAACTCATTCAAAGTCGTTATGAGGCTTTAGGATACATATGCAGTCATTCGGTAGCCACCGCAATTTACTTGGCTTGCCACTTGCAAAAACCGATTCTAATTGAAGGGCCTCCTGGTGTTGGAAAAACTGAATTAGCCAAAGTAACGGCTACTTATCTCAATGCGCCCCTCATTCGTATGCAGTGCTATGAAGGGCTTGACGAGTCAAAAGCGCTCTATGAATGGAAGTATAGTAAACAACTGCTTTACACCCAAGTACTCAAAGACCAGCTTGGTGATTTACTGGCAGGCGCGCGGGGTTTAGATGAATCTATTGCTCGCTTACATGATTTTGGAGACATTTTTTATTCGCTGGACTTTTTGGAGCCCAGACCTTTACTACAAGCGCTACAAAGTGAACAGGGCGCGGTATTATTGGTAGATGAGATTGACAAGGCCGATCAAGAATTTGAAGCATTTTTGTTAGAACTACTGTCGGATTATCAGGTGTCTATTCCAGAAATTGGAACCGTAAAGGCGCGCTCCACGCCCATAGTAATGTTGACCAGTAACAACACCCGAGAGTTGGGTGACGCATTGAAGCGCCGTTGTTTGCATCTTTATATTCCTTTTCCCGATGCCGCATTAGAAAACCGTATTTTAGCAACACAGGTGGAAGATTTGGGTGAGCAGTTAAGACGACAGATAGTGGCACTTGTTGGTGCACTAAGAAATATGCCGTTGAAAAAATCACCTGCAGTTAGCGAGACTATCGATTGGGCAAGAGCACTGCTTTTACTTAATGTTAAAGAACTAGATTCACACTGGGTAAAAGAAACTCTAAATTTGCTATTGAAGTTTCAGGACGATATTGAGTTAGTCGAGCCTGAAATTACAACATTGTTAAAGGATGTACGCTAGGTGCGTTTTGTTGTTGATTTTATTGGCGCGCTGCGCGAGGCCGGCCTGCAGGTGTCGCCTGCTGAATCATTGGACGCCTTAAAAGCAATCAAGTTATTAGGACTCGACAGTCGTGCTACAGCCAAATCGATACTGACATTGACTTTAGTTAAACGACAATCGGATAAAGCGATTTTTGAAGAGTTGTTTGAGCTTTATTTTGCGAGTGTTGAAAAGACTAAAAAAGGTTCTAGCAAGGTTACTGAAAATGCGCTGGCGGCTCATAATAAACAAAATGATGCACACGCCCACGAAATTGATGCGCATAATCCAAGCTCACCTGAACTTTATAATGCTAATGTTACGCAGGCTAACGTTAGTTCAAAGCTGGGTCAGTCGCTTTTACAACAAAAAGATATGAGTCTTGCGATTGTGCAAGCTGGCGTGACACACAAACTGTCATCCATTGTTATGTTTACGCAAAAGAATCGTTTCGCTTACAAAATTATGCAAGGCCTAGGAGACAAGTCCTTAAGTGCTGAAATTCACGCAATTGCTATCAGCCTTGAACACAAAGAAATGCAGAGCGAATTAATAAAGTTTCGCGCACGACTGCTAGATCAAGTTAAAGATTACGTGGAGCAACAGTATATGTTGTTTGCACGAAATAAAGGCTTGAATTTTCGTGACAGTGATTTACGCCAGCTAAAGTTAAGTCAGCTTGATCGTCTTGATTACAAACGAATGCAAAGTTTGGTGCAGCGAGTCGCACGTAAATTAGCTTCGCAACATGGCCGACGTCGTTTAACGCGCAAACGTGGTTTGTTGGATGTGCGCAAAACCATCGCTGCCAATGCTGCTTTTGACGGAGCTTTGTTTCATACACGTTGGAAAGCAACACGCGTAGAACGTCCCAAAATAGTGGCAATTTGTGACGTTAGTGGTTCGGTCAGTCGCGTTGCGCGGTTTTTTTTGCTGTTTCTCTATTCTTTACAAGATGTTATGCCAAAAGTAAGTTCCTTTGTTTTTGCCTCCCAGATGATTGAGGTTACGCAACTGTTTGAAAAGCAGGATATTGAGTTGGCGCTTGAAGAAATTATACAGCGCTGGGGTGGTTTGCCTACAGACTATGGCAAGGCTTTGGCTGATTTTCAGTCACACGCGCTGGCGAGCATCGATAAAAAGACCACTGTTATCATGTTGGGAGATGCGCGCAATAATGAAGGCGATGGTCGAACTGATATTTGGGAAAAAATTTTTCGTCAAAGTAAACACGTGCTTTGGCTAAATCCGGAACGTCGCTATAGTTGGGACACCGGCGATTCAATTATGTCTGAGTATTTACCTTGGTGCGGGAGTGTTGAACCTTGCCAAAATTTACAAGATATTGAGCGTATTTTTAGTCGGCTTTTGAAGTATTCCTAATAATTGCATAAACAAAGGCAATGACTCATGCCAATTTTGTGCTGTGTAAACATCTTGTTCCAGTGTTACCCAAACTATCAATATTGATCAGGCTTATATCGTAGGTTAGTATTCCCATAACTAAATTATCAATATAATTAACTAATAGAGGAAGTGCTAAGTGGATATTACCTTTTCGGCTGAGGAATTAGCCTTTCGCGACCAAGTGCGCGAATTTTTGTCCGAGTCTTGGACTGAAGATTTAGCGGCGCGAATCAATGGGCGAGATGGCCAGTACAAAGCCGCGCAAATTGAGTGGCATAACAAACTTAATGCTAAAGGTTGGCTTGCTCCGGGTTGGCCTGTTGAACACGGCGGTGTTGATTGGTCGGTAACCGAAAATTTTATTTTTGAAACTGAACGCTCTTTAGCCGGTATTCCTGATGTGGTGCCATTTGGCTTGAAAATGGTCGCCCCAGTTATTTATGATTTTGGTAATGATGAACAGAAAAAGCGCTTTTTGCCGCGCGTGCTTAATAGTCAAGATTGGTGGTGTCAGGGTTATTCAGAGCCTGGTGCAGGATCAGACTTGGCAGCACTGAAAACAAAGGCTGAACTAAATGGCGATGACTACATGGTTACCGGTGCCAAAATTTGGACGACTTATGCACAGTATTCCGATTGGATTTTCTGTCTGGTTCGCACCGACTCTTCTGGCAAACGTCAAGACGGTATTACCTTCCTATTAATAGATATGACTAGTCCTGGTATTACCGTTAATAAAATTTCTTCTATTGACGACCACCACAGTCTTAACGAAGTGGTTTTTGATAATGTCCGAGTGCCTACCGCTAACCGCATTGGTGAGGAGGGCAAAGGCTGGACATACGCTAAGGCCTTACTTGCTCATGAACGTACTTCTATTGCTGCTGTTGCCGATTCAAAGCGTCGCCTACGCGAACTACGCAAGCTACTCACGCAAGAAGTCAGCGGTGGACGCCCACTTAGCCAAGATATACAGTTTCAGAACCGTTTGTCTAACACCGAAATTGAATTAATGGCGCTGGAATATACAGAGCTTCGTGTGCTCGCCTCAACGGCAGATGGCAAAGGACCTGGCGTTGAATCTTCACTGCTAAAAATAAAAGGCACTGAAATTCAACAGGCAATTCAGCAAATGTATATGGATTTGGCTGGTTATTACAGCGGCGTTATTCACGGTGAACAGAGCGCACAAACCATAGGTCATGCCTTTGGACACGACGCCAGACAAGCTTATATGTACGGCAGAGCAGCCACTATTTATGGCGGTTCAAACGAAGTGCAAAAGAATATTACTGCCAAATACGTACTGGGACTTTAACCATGAATTTTAATTTATCCGATGAACAGAACATGCTCAAAGACAGCGTAGCGAGATTTGTGCAAGACGAATATGACTTTGACAGCCGCCGCGCTAGTGCCGCAAGCGAGTTAGGTTTTAACCCTGCGAACTGGCAAACCTTTGCTGATCTTGGCTGGCTTTCTATTCCGTTTGACGAAGAGCATGGTGGATTTGGCGGCGGTGCTACCGACGTTATGGCCGTGATGGAAGAAATGGGAAAAGGTTTAGTTGTTGAGCCCTTTGTTGCCACTGTATTAATGTTTGGCGGCTTACTGAATAAAAGTGGTAACGCTGCATTAAAAGATACCAACATTGAACAAATTATTGATGGTTCACTGCAAGGTGCATTTGCTTACCTAGAACGCCAAAGTCGTTTTGAGTTGGCTGACGTGAAAACTCATGCTAAACGTGACGGTGATTATTTTATCCTCAACGGTGAAAAAACCGTAGTGTCTAATGGTGTAGCGGCTAATAAAGTTGTGGTTTCTGCTAGAACCTCAGGTGGCCAGTGTGACGAAGAAGGCATTACCCTGTTCCTGATTGACTCCGACGCACAAGGCTTAGAACGTACAGCTTACCGCCTGATGGACGGACAATTGGTAGCCAATATTAAACTGACCAATGTTCGCGTTGCCGCTGATCATGTCGTAGGTGGTGTCGACCAAGGTTACACGCTCATTGAAGCTGTTGTTGCCGAAGTTATTATTGCTTTGTGCGCTGAAGCCATGGGCATCATGCAAAAGCTTAATGCAACTACTATTGAATACACCAAAACACGAAAACAATTTGGTGTCGCAATTAGCAGTTTCCAAGCTTTGCAACATCGTATGGTTGATATGTTTATGGCGGGTGAGCAAGCCAAGTCAATGTTATATCGTGCGGTGTGTGCAGCAGAAAGTGGCGCAGATGATTTGGATAAAAATATTGCTGCATTGAAAGTCATGATTGGTCGTAATGGTAAATTGATTGGTGATGAAGCTATTCAATTACATGGCGGCATGGGTATTACAGACGAGCTTGATGTAGGTCATTACGTTAAGCGTTTGATGATGATCAACACCACCTTCGGTGATGCCGATTATCAGCAGCAAAAGTTTAACCGCCTGACATATACTGACTAATACTTGACGCTGGCACTTTGTTTAATAAAAGTGCCAGAACTCATAAAAAGGCATATTGTATAACAACTGCCGT
>JBLHMY010000149.1:0-6391 GCA_047621065.1 Glaciecola sp.
GATGTCG
Organism: Glaciecola sp.; assembly: GCA_047621065.1. Taxonomy (GTDB): domain Bacteria; phylum Pseudomonadota; class Gammaproteobacteria; order Enterobacterales; family Alteromonadaceae; genus Glaciecola. The sequence goes on from JBLHMY010000149.1 coordinate 8, forward strand.
ATTGCGGCTATTGCCGGAAATTACATGAAGAGGTGCCAGCACTTAATGCCAAAGGTATAGAGGTGCGCTACTTGGCTTACCCTCGTGCCGGTATAGGTTCCCCTTCCTATAATAAAATCGTTTCTGCTTGGTGTGCTGTCGACCAGCAGAATGCATTGACTAAATTGAAGCAGCTCGAGCCTATACCCACTAATATTTGTGCTGGTAATCCAGTAGCGGCGCAGTTTGCACTGGGCGGTAAAATGGGTGTACGAGGCACTCCGGCCTTGGTGTTAGATAGTGGCCGACTGTTGCCTGGCTATATGCCTGCCGACAGGTTGGCAGCCGAGTTAGGTGTTAATTAAACTATTGCTTTAATCTATATTAAGTGGCTGATTTAGAATGTAAATTCACTCCTACTTGCTAAGCCATTGACACAGCAGAGGCGCACTATTATTGTGACGCCTTTTCTTTTATTAGTCGTTTTATTTACAGATGAGGAAGGGCCTTGAAACCCGTTAAAATAGGAATATGTGGGCTGGGTACAGTCGCCACAGGAACCATTGATGTATTACGCCGTAATGCGGCCGAAATTTCAGCTCGTGCTGGTCGCGAAGTTGTTATCGAGCATATTGGCGCAAGACGTGATAACCCCAATTGTGATACCAAAGACATTCGCACCAGTCGCGATATTTTTGCTGTAGCTGAAGATCCGTCAGTAGATATTGTTATAGAACTGATTGGTGGCTATGAGCCGGCTAAAGAGTTGGTATTAAAAGCGATTGCCAATGGTAAACATGTCGTTACCGCCAACAAAGCTTTAATTGCTGTGCATGGTAATGAGATTTTTGCCGCGGCTAAAAAAGCGGGTGTAACCGTTTCTTATGAAGCCGCAGTTGCTGGCGGCATTCCCATTATTAAAGCTTTGCGAGAAGGTTTAACTGCTAATAAAGTTAAGTGGCTAGCGGGTATTATTAACGGCACTGGCAATTTTATTTTGACCGAGATGCGCGACAAAGGTCGCGCCTTTGATGATGTGTTAGAAGAGGCGCAAGCGCTTGGTTATGCCGAGGCCGACCCTACCTTTGATGTAGAAGGCATTGATGCAGCGCATAAACTAGTTATTTTGGCGTCTATCGCTTTTGGTATTCCGCTGCAGTTTGATAAAGCGTTTACCGAAGGTATTAGTGCTATTGATTTACAAGACGTTGCCTATGCTGAAGAACTTGGTTACCGCATCAAGCATTTAGGTATAGCACGCCGCGCCAAAGACGGTATTGAAATGCGGGTACATCCAACGCTTATCCCCGCTACGCGTCTACTCGCTAATGTAAATGGCGTTAAAAATGCGGTATTAGTAGAAGGCGATGCAGTCGGCCCCACCTTATACTATGGTGCAGGCGCTGGGGCAGAGCCGACAGCCTCTGCAGTAATAGCCGATATAGTCGATGTCGCTAGAAGCTTTGAAGCAGGCAGTGAGAATAAAGTGGCGCCCTTAGGTGTCGCTAGCGATGTATTAACCAACGATGAAATTCTGCCAATTGAAAAAGTTTCTACTGAGTTTTATTTGCGTATTCAGGTGCAAGACAAGCCCGGTGTTTTGGCTAAAGTTACCCAGATATTAAGCGATAGTGGAATTAGTATTGAAGCGGTCATTCAAAAAGAGCCTAAAGGTGGCGAGCCAAGCGTGCCATTAATCTTGCTTACTAATGAAATAGTAGAACAATGTTTATTAGACGCTATCAACGCGATTGAGGCCTTAGAGGCAGTAGAAGGCAATGTAGTGAAATTGCGGGTTGAAAATTTAGATGGCTAGGCTGTTGAATCAATGCGGCGCCAGTTATTAGTGGCAAACAAAACAGGAAAAGAACGTGAAATATATTAGTACCCGTGGCAAAGCGCCAAAGCTTAATTTTGAAGAAGTATTGCTAACCGGTTTAGCATCTGACGGCGGTTTATATGTGCCTGAAGTTTTGCCAACGTTCAGCAAAGAAGAAATTGCGAGCTGGGCAGGGTTGTCTTATGCCGACTTGGCGCTAAAAATCATTACTCCTTTTGTTGACGACACTATTCCTGAAGACGATTTGGTCGCTATTGTGCATGAAACATACGATGCATTTAGACATGACGGTGTTGCACCGCTAGTACAGCTTGGTCATAACGAATGGATTTTGGAATTATTTCAAGGCCCGACCTTAGCGTTTAAAGATTTTGCGCTACAACTTTTAGGCCGCTTATTTGATTATGTATTAGAAAAACGCCAGCAACGAGTAGTGGTATTGGGAGCGACCTCTGGTGATACTGGTAGCGCTGCTATAGAAGGCTGCAAGCGCTGTAAGCAGTTAGACATTTTTATTCTTCACCCGCATAACCGAGTGTCAGATGTACAGCGCAAACAAATGACCACAGTGTTTGAAGATAATATCCATAATATCGCCATTGAAGGTAATTTTGATGATTGCCAGGCGATGGTGAAAAGTAGCTTTGCCGATCAGTCATTTTTGCCTGACGGGCGCCAATTAGTCGCGGTTAATTCGATTAACTGGGCCCGTATTATGGCGCAAATTGTTTATTATTTTTATGCGGGTATTGCTTTGGGTGCGCCACATAAAGAAATCGCATTTTCTGTGCCTACCGGCAATTTTGGTGATATTTATGCTGGCTGGTTAGCTAAAAGAATGGGTTTGCCGATTGCTCAGTTAGTTGTCGCAACCAATAAAAACGATATTTTACATCGCTTTATTAGTGGTAATTTGTATGAAAAGCAGGAGCTAGAACATACGCTGTCGCCAAGTATGGATATTATGATTTCTAGCAATTTCGAGCGTGCCTTGTTTGATCTGTATGGTCGTGACGGCGCGGCCATTGATAGCTTTATGACCAGCTTCAATGAGGGTTCTGTTTCTGTACCTGAAAATGTATTTGAAGAAGCACGTAACACCTTTGATAGCCATGCCGTTAGTGACGAAGAAACGGTAGCGTTAATCAGCGAAGTGTTTGAACGTAATGAATACCTGCTAGATCCGCATTCAGCAATAGGTGTTGGTGCCGCGCGTGCTTGCCGTCGTCGCCAAGATATTCCGATGGTGACATTAGCTACTGCCCATCCCGCAAAATTTCCCGAGGCGGCACTCAAAGCAGGCCAGCCCGTCGAACCTGAACTGCCGCATCACATGGCCGACTTATTTGAGCGTGAAGAGCGCTTTACTGTATTGCCGAAAGATTTGGCTGCCGTGCATGATTTTATAGCAGAAAATATTACTTAATTTTTGTCGGCCTCACGTTTTGGTGTCTAGAGGGTTTTAACTTGCTATGCCAAGAATAATTAAACAGCGTGATTCTGCGGTAACTCAGCTCTCTTCAGTTCATCCCTTACTTGGGAAAATTTATAGTGCTCGATCTGTAGTGAGCGAAGAGGAGCTTGACTGCAGTGCCTCTCAGTTACTATCTCCTAAGACACTAAAAGGCATTGATATAGGAGCCAGCTTGTTAGCTGCTGCTATTTGCCAACAAAAGAAAGTTGTAATCGTTGCCGATTTTGACGCCGACGGTGCCACTAGTTGCGCCTTATCTATTTTGGCATTGCGGGCAATGGGGTTAACCGATGTAGAGTTTTTGGTGCCTAACCGTTTTGAATATGGTTATGGCCTTACCCCGGAAATTGTTGAAGTGGCTAAAGCGCTTAAGCCTGATTTGATTATGACAGTGGATAACGGTATTTCCAGTGTTGATGGAGTGCAGGTAGCGCAAGATGCAGGTATAGACGTATTAGTTACCGATCATCATTTACCCGGCAATACTTTGCCTAACGCGACTGCAATAGTAAATCCTAATCAGCCTGGCTGTGACTTTGAGTCGAAAAACTTAGCTGGGGTAGGCGTTGCCTTTTATGTTTTAAGCCAAGTTCGAGCGCAGCTCAGAGAAATGGATTGGTTTACCCAACAAAATATTGCCGAGCCAAATTTGGCGCAGTTTTTAGATATTGTTGCCTTGGGTACAGTTGCTGATGTTGTGCCATTGGACGCCAATAATCGTCGCCTGGTACATCAAGGCATTCAACGTATTCGTAAAGGCGTGGCTAGGCCTGGTATTTTGGCATTACTAGAAGTTGCTAAACGCTCTCACAAAAATGTAGTCGCTGCTGATTTAGGATTTGCCGTTGGCCCTCGTTTGAACGCGGCTGGGCGCTTAGATGATATGTCAGTCGGTATTCGCTGTTTATTGACTGACGATCCTTTTGAGGCGAAAGAAATTGCCGAAGAACTTGATGGGCTTAATCAAGACCGTCGCCTAATAGAGCGAGGTATGCAAGGCGAAGCCGAGCAGGTTCTAGCGGGCATGAGTCTTAATGAAAAAGAAATTCCGTATGGCCTGTGCTTGTATGAAGCTCAATGGCATCAAGGTGTTATTGGTATTTTGGCCTCGCGCATTAAAGATAAATTTCACCGCCCAGTGATCGCTTTTGCCAATAGTGACCAAGGCGAGGTTAAAGGCTCTGCGCGATCGGTGTCGGGTGTACATATCCGCGATGTATTAGATGCCGTTGCCAGCCAACGGCCCGATATTTTGCAAAAATTTGGTGGTCACGCCATGGCTGCAGGTTTAAGTTTGCAGCTAGAGCACTTAGACGAATTTAAAGAGTTGTTTGATTTGGAAGTTCGTAAGCATTTATCTGAAGAAGATTTAACGCAAGTATTGTGGAGTGATGGCGAGCTAGAACCAGACGATTTTAATTTAGCCACTGCTGGAATCTTACGCGACGGCGGCCCTTGGGGACAGCGTTTTCCAGAGCCTGCTTTTAACGGTGTATTCAATTTAGTACAGCAGCGCATTGTTGGCCAAAACCATTTGAAAATGGTAGTTGCGCCAATTGATAACCCACAGCAGGTAATTGATGCAATTGCGTTTAATGTTGATACCGCTCTGTGGCCTAACTCGGATGCGCAAGCGGTTGAGCTGGTTTATAAGCTTGATATTAATGAGTTTAGAGGAATTCATAGTGTTCAGTTGTTGGTGGATAGTGTTGAGGCGGTATAAAACGTTAATTAGTCGCTTATAAGCCCGTCCGGCGCTAGTGTCCTGCTTGGTGCTGGGGTAAAATTGCGGCCTTTTAAAGCATCGGCAAAAATTACTTTATGTTGGAAATCAATCCCTTAGTTGTAATGATTAAAGACCTCACTGAGCGCACCGAAGTGCTTAGGGGGTATCTTTGACTATGACACCAAGAAAGAGCGTTTAACTGAGGTCGAGTTAGAACTTGGCGAAGCTGCCGTTTGGGAAGAGCCTGAACGCGCCCAAGCTTTGGGTAAAGAGCGTTCTAGTCTAGAAGCTATCGTTTCAACCATTGATAATTTGACCGCCGGCGTTGAAGACAATAGCGAACTTTTGCAAATGGCAAAAGAGGAAGAAGACCAAGAGTCTTTTGATGCAGTGGAAGAAGATCTTGCTGATCTGGAAGCGCAATTAGCCGTGCTAGAATTTCGGCGTATGTTCTCTGGTGAAATGGATGCCAATAGCGCTTACTTGGATATTCAATCTGGCTCGGGTGGCACTGAGGCGCAAGACTGGGCAGAAATGCTATTGCGGATGTATTTACGCTGGGGTGATGCTAAGGGCTTTAAAACTACCTTAGAAGAAGCGTCTAGCGGTGACGTAGCCGGAATTAAATCAGCAACGATTCGATTCGAAGGTGAATACGCTTTTGGTTGGTTGCGCACAGAGACCGGCGTGCATCGGCTAGTAAGAAAGTCACCGTTTGATTCAGGCAGTCGCCGTCATACCTCATTCAGTTCGGTTTTTGTGTCCCCAGAAATTTCAGAAGATATCGAAATTGATATTAACCCTGCTGATTTACGAATAGATACTTACCGCGCCTCTGGTGCCGGTGGTCAGCATGTTAATAAAACCGATTCTGCGGTGCGTATAACTCACGAACCTACTGGCGTGGTAGTGCAGTGTCAAAGTGAGCGCTCTCAGCATCAGAATAAAGACAACTGTTTTAAAATGCTGCGAGCGCGACTATACGAGCGTGAAATGTTAAAACGTAGCGAAGATAAACAAGCCATGGAAGATGGCAAATCTGACATTGGTTGGGGCAGTCAAATTCGATCTTATGTGTTGGATGACTCCCGCATTAAAGATTTACGTACCGGCGTCGAAACCCATAATACTCAAGCGATGTTAGACGGCGACTTAGATAAGTTTATTGTAGCTAGCTTAAAAAGCGGTCTTTAATTTTTTAACGAATAACTTAGTTTAAAATGAGAGTAATAATGAGCGAAGAAGTGAATACTGAAAACCAAGCGGAAGAAAATAAGCTAGTTGCTGAACGCCGCGCTAAGTTAGATAAGGCTCGGGAAAAAGGCAATGCCTTTCCTAATAGTTTTCGCCGCACAGCTTATGCCG
>JBLHMY010000150.1:0-6390 GCA_047621065.1 Glaciecola sp.
AAATGGAGTTTGACAACAGCCTGTTTAGTGCGCCCAGCACCTTAGTAGTTATATCATTAGCTGGTGTCTCTCAGCCTACCGTTGTGGCTTTAAATATAATAGAAAGCCAGTTGTTTTTTGTCATCAACAAGCAAATATACGTATTAAATTCACCTACTATCCAACAGTTACTTGAGCCCGTAGTGAAAGTTACTCAGTAACCACAACGGTAACGACATTTAGTAACAGTATTTGCTAACAATGAACGGAAGAAACCCTTGCCAGAATTACCTGAAGTAGAAGTTACCCGATTGGGTATATCACCTTATTTGCTCAAGCAAACGATTAAAAAAGTGCATGTACATCATCGTCAGCTCAGATGGCTAGTACCTCAACAAGTCCATTTAACAGAAGGCTTGGTGATTACTGATGTAACGCGTCGAGCAAAATATTTGTTTATTCATACCGATGCAGGTGAGATGGTTTTGCATTTAGGGATGTCGGGTAAAATGCGTATAGTAGATGCCGCACTAGCACGCAAAAAACATGACCATATTGAAATTGAGCTACTCTCAGGTAAAAAGCTTGTGTTAAACGACCCTCGCCGTTTTGGCAGCTGTTTGTGGCAAGATGCACGCAATAGTCAACCGCTAGCAATGCTGGGTAACTTAGGGCCAGAGCCACTTACCGATGACTTTGATGACAAGCGCCTGTTTACTATGAGCCGTGGTCGAAAAGCACCAGTGAAAAGCTTCATTATGGATAACTCAGTGGTGGTCGGTGTAGGCAATATTTATGCTAATGAAAGCCTATTTAACACGGGCATAGATCCTCGCCGTGCAGCAGGGCGCGTAAGTCTAAAACGATATAAGTCGCTCACCGAACAAATAAAACTGGTGTTGGCAAAAGCAATTGAGCAAGGCGGAACGACCCTGCGGGATTTTGCTCAGGCTGACGGCAGTCCGGGTTACTTTGCGCAACATCTGCATGTTTATGGCCGTGCCGGCGATGAATGTGACGTGTGCAAAGGACCTATTCAGTCAAAGGTGATTGGTCAACGCAACACCTTCTTTTGCATAGTGTGTCAGCGCTAACTAAGCTGTTTGGGTGCATATAATCATACGGAAATCACTTATTCGTTACCAAACTTGATTTTTAGCGCTTGATACACAATAGGGTGACAAAACTGCGCTACATTCCCCTTATGCATAGCCACCTCTTTAACAATAGTCGACGATATAAAAGAGTTTTCCTCGCAGGGAGTAAGAAACACGCTTTCTAGGTCGGGGTTTAAACGCCTGTTCATATTCGCCAACTGAAATTCATATTCAAAATCACTTACCGCTCGCAAGCCACGTATGAGTATGCCGGCGTTACTGTTTTTAGCAAAGTCGGCGAGCAGTCCGGTAAAGCCGGTTACTTTCACGTTGTCTAACTTGGCGCATACTTGGGTAATTAGATGCACTCGCTCTTCTAGTGAGAACAATGGTTGCTTGCTGGGGTTGGAGGCAATTGCCACTATTACTTGATCGAACATTTTTGCGGCTCGCTCAATTAAATCAGCATGTCCGTTAGTAATAGGATCGAAGGTTCCTGGATATATTGCGCGTTGCTGTGACATAAGTTTAATTCCTTTGCTAGCAGCAGTCATAAATTACAAAATGAGCCTATCCTAGACCCTTTACCGATGGATTGCTAGCTAGCAATTCTGATAAGCCATGTGCAACTCGTCCCAGTCGTTTTGATGATAATGATAGTGAGTGAATTTGCCCGTTTGTTTAAGCAACGAGCGATGAAAACGCGCCAAATTGGCTTTTTTCCACTCATTCCCCTTTTGAATTTTACATTTATCAAAATCGAGTAAATAGATAGTTGGCGAGGAAGCTTGCCTATCCACTAAAATATTTTTTACGTTAATATCGGCATGACAGACTTGGCTATTATGCATTTTTTTTATTTGGATACCAATTGCCTTCCACGTGCCTGGCGATAACGCTTCAGATTGCAGCACTTCATGCAACTCTATGGTGTTTGGAATTACTTCAGTGATGATGTCGGCGCTATAGAACATGCCTTTGCGAGTAACTTTGCCAGCAATAGGGAGAGGTACATTGACTTTTTCGTTGTGCAGGTGTTGCAGCACCTCAAGCTCTTTATAGCAACGAGTGTTGGCAATGTTGCTAAAAATAAACCTGTCGTTTGAGACCTTCGCTACTAAACCGCCACGTTTGTAATGACGCAATACCAGTGCTTTTTTGCCTAAAGAGAAAAAGTATACAGTACCTCTGCCTTGCGCGGTGCGGGTAACAAGCTTTTCTTGTTTCAAAAATTGAGCGTTAAAGTGCTTACCACAAAGACCTAAGCCTTGGCCATTAGGCGTGAGCATAAGTGTATAATTATTTGATTCGTTAAGCTGTATTGTCATTTGTCGTGTAAAAGGCTTTTATTTACCCTAAGTTGCGGTAACATATCAAAAAATATCACAATCGCCTAACGGAACTCTTTGTGGCAACACCTTTTCATTTATGTATTTTGCGATTATCGGCTATTGGCGACGTGTGTCATGCAGCGGCTATGGTAGACGCAATTTTAGTAGACAAGCCTAACATCAACATTACGTGGGTGATTGGTAAGGTTGAGTACCAACTAATGAAATACATGCCCGATGTTCACTTTGTTGTATACGACAAAGAGCAAGGCAGTAAAGCCCGAAATGAGGTGAAAGAGGCCCTAGCAGACTTTCACTTTGACGCTTTGTTTGTGATGCAGGTGGCACTTAGAGCCAATTGGCTGTCGCGCGTAATTAACGCCAAACGACGAATAGGTTTTGATTACAAGCGTTCCAGAGAAGGCCACTCTTTATTTATTAATGAGCGAATAGCACCAAGGCAACACGCGCACGTGCTTGAGGGCTTTATGGGTTTTGCCGAAACGTTAGGCGTGCCATTATTAGCAGCGCCGAAATGGACTATTCGATTGTTAGATGAAGACATTGCGTGGATTGACAAAACCTTGCCTGCTAAATATGCTGTTATTAGTCCAGCCGCCTCAAATGCCGAACGTAACTGGCTGCCCGAGCGCTATGCACAAATAGCTGACTATATTTCAGCGCAAGGCATTGATGTGATTTTATGCGGCGGCCCTAGCGCACTTGATCAACAAACTAGCGACGCGATTATGTCGCATACAAATAATATTTCCCAAAACCTCGTTGGCCAAACTACTCTCATTCGCCTACTCGCGGTGCTTAATAAGGCTTTATTCGTTATTGCTCCTGATACGGGTCCAGCGCACATGGCAACCACGCAAGGAACACCTGTTGTTGGTTTGTATGCGCATAGTAACCCTAAACGCACAGGCCCCTACAACTCCCTTGATACAACCGCTTCTGCCTACGATATATGTATACAGCATCAGTTTGGTAAATCATGGCGAGCCTTGCCTTGGGGGAAACGTGCGATAGGGACACAACTTATGCATGAAATTTCGGTAGGACAGGTGAAAACCTTAATACAAAAAGTGCTTCATCGTTTATAGACCCAAGCTCTTTTTAGACTTTACACAATATTCATCCTATTTTTGGCGCAAACTTAATGATATTTAGTCTTTGTGTTCTACACTATGTCATATACAATTTACGTATTAACACACGCGCCTTTCAATAACCAGCAAAGGTGTTAGATTTCTCATTTTTACTATGTGCTTTTCCTGTATTAAATAAGTAAAGCGCAGATACGGAGTACGCAATGTCACAAGCGTTTATTCAGCAGTTACAACAGCAAATTGACGACACTAAAGCGCAAGGTTTATATAAAGAAGAGCGCGTGATCACTTCACAGCAGTTTTCGAGTATTGAGATAGCAAGTGGTCAAAAAGTGCTTAACTTTTGTGCCAACAATTATTTAGGACTGGCGAATCATAAAGACTTAATTAACGCTGCCAAAGCCGGTCTTGATAGTCACGGATTTGGTGTGGCAAGTGTTCGCTTTATTTGTGGTACGCAAGACATTCATAAGCAGCTAGAAAGTAAAATAAGTGAATTTTTAGGCATGGAAGATACTATTTTGTATCCTTCATGTTTTGATGCCAACGGCGGTTTATTTGAAACCATATTGACTAATGAGGACGCGATCATTTCAGACTCGTTAAACCATGCCAGTATTATAGACGGCGTACGTTTATCTAAAACCAAGCGTTATCGTTATGCGAGCAACAATATGGAAGCGCTAGAGGAGCAACTTAAGCAAGCAACTGCCGACGGTGTTCGCTTCAAATTAATCGCCACCGACGGCGTATTCTCAATGGACGGCGTTATTGCTAATTTAAAAGGCATTTGCGATTTGGCCGACAAGTATGACGCTATGGTAATGGTTGACGATTGCCATGCCACCGGATTTGTAGGTGAAAAGGGTAAGGGCAGCCATGAATACTGCGACGTAATGGGACGCGTAGATATAATTACCGGAACCCTAGGCAAAGCACTAGGTGGGGCTTCAGGTGGTTTTACATCGGCTAAAAAAGAAGTGGTTGAATGGCTGCGTCAGCGTTCACGCCCTTATTTGTTTTCAAATTCGGTTGCACCGCCTATTGTATCCGCCTCTTTAAAAGTATTCGAGATGATGGAAGAGGGCGACGTACTGCGAGCAAAATTACGTAATAACTCTGAGCACTTTAGGAAGCGTATGGAAGATGCTGGTTTTACGCTTTCGGGTAAAGACCACGCCATTATTCCAGTAATGTTAGGTGATGCCAAACTAGCCAGCAGTATGGCCAACAAGCTCCTCGAAAGAAATATTTACGTGATTGGATTTTCGTTTCCAGTAGTGCCTAAGGACCAGGCTAGAATTCGTACGCAAATGTCTGCTGCACATAGCCTTGAGCAAATTGATCAAGCAGTAGATGCATTTATTGAAGTAGGCATAGAGCTTGGCGTAATTGGCGCCAATAGTCGGGTTACGGCATGAAGTCTTTAGCGAAAACCCAGCGTGAAAAAGGCATATGGATGGTCGACAACCCAATGCCAACGATTGGTCCCAACGACTTACTCATTAAAATTCGCAAAACGGCTATATGCGGCACCGACATGCATATTTTTAATTGGGATGAATGGTCGCAAAAAACTATCCCAGTGCCTATGATTGTGGGTCATGAATATGTTGGACAGGTGGCTGATATTGGCAGCGAAGTGAAAGGCTTCATTTTGGGTGACAGGGTATCGGGTGAAGGTCATATAACCTGTGGTCATTGCCGAAATTGCCGAGCGGGACGCATACACTTGTGTCGTAACAGCATTGGTGTAGGCGTAGACCGTCAAGGCGCTTTTGCCGAGTACTTGGTTATCCCAGCATTTAATGCGTTTAAAATACCGGCCAATATTAGCGATGATATGGCAGCTATTTTTGACCCATTCGGAAATGCTGTGCACACTGCTTTATCGTTTGATTTAGTTGGTGAAGACGTCCTTATTACGGGCGCTGGCCCCATAGGTATTATGGCCGCGGCGGTTGCAAAACACGTGGGTGCTCGATATGTAGTAATTACCGATGTGAATGAATATCGCTTAGAGCTGGCAAGAAAAATGGGTGTAACGAGCGCCGTAAATGTGGCGAATGAAAACCTAGACGATACGATGAAAGCATTGGGCATGACAGAAGGATTTGATGTGGGTCTAGAAATGTCAGGTGTGCCTAGCGCATTTAACGATATGTTAGCAATAATGAACCACGGCGGTAAAGTGGCTATGCTAGGTATTCCAGCCAAAAGCGTGGCCGTTGACTGGAATCAGGTTATTTTTAAAGGTTTAACGATCAAAGGCATATATGGTCGAGAAATGTTCGAAACATGGTATAAAATGGTTAGTCTATTGCAAAGTGGTTTAGACTTATCGCCTATTATTACGCATTCAATGCCGGTGGATAATTTCCAGACGGGTTTTGAAATTATGGGGTCTGGCCAATCGGGTAAAGTAATTCTTGATTGGACCGCTTAATTAAATTTTATTTGGAGTTTTAATGCAACAGTTTCAACATATTTCGCCACAGGATACAAAAGAAAGATTAGAAAAAAGAGAAATCAAAGTCGTTGATATTCGTGATGATCAGTCGTTTGAATTAGGGCACATTCCAAAATCTTATCATTTAAGCAACGGCAACATAACGCGATTTATTAATGAGAATGAGTTTGATACACCTGTGGTGGTATGTTGCTACCATGGTATAAGTAGTCAGCAGTCTGCTCAATACCTCATACATCAAGGATTTGAGGAAGTATATAGCATGGATGGCGGGTTTGAGGCGTGGCGTGCTAGTTTTGAGTTTGATACGGGTACTTAAGCCCTTCGCTTGAAATTTGGTGTTTATCCACCCTGGCGTAGATACTTGGTGAAAATGATATCTTTAATGGCTTCGTTTC
>JBLHMY010000151.1:0-6375 GCA_047621065.1 Glaciecola sp.
GGCGAAGCGCTATCTGTGGCCGATGATTTTAGAATACACACATTTATTGCCACTTCAGACATTCATGTAGACACCAAGCTTCGTAAGTCTCAAGACGAAGTGGTTGAAATGGCCGTTAAGGCCATTAAGCACGCAAGTAAATATACCAATGATATTGAATTTTCGTGCGAAGATGCTGGCCGCACGCACATCGACTATTTATGCAGAATGGTTGAAGCCGCTATAACCGCAGGCGCAACCACCGTAAATATTCCCGACACAGTCGGCTACACCATTCCGTCGGAATTCGGTGGTATTATTCAAAACCTGTTTAACCGAGTGCCTAATATAGATAAGGCGGTAATTTCAGTTCATTGCCATAATGATTTAGGCTTAGCTGTAGCCAACTCATTAGCCGCATTAGAACATGGGGCCCGACAAATTGAATGCACCATAAACGGTATTGGTGAGCGCGCGGGTAACTGTTCGTTAGAAGAAATTGTAATGACCCTAAAAACTCGTTATCAAAAACTAGGGCTTGAAACCAACATAAACACCCAAGAAATTCACAAAACCTCAAAACTAGTGAGCCAGTTGTGCAGCATGCCAGTGCAAGCAAACAAAGCTATTGTAGGCGCAAATGCGTTTAGTCATTCATCTGGAATTCATCAAGACGGCGTATTAAAAGGCCAAAATACATATGAAATAATGACTCCAGAGAGTGTCGGTATTAATAAAAATGTACTTAATCTAACCTCGCGCTCTGGGCGCCATGTCATAAAGCATAGGTTAGGCGAACTTGGCTATGGCCCCGATGAATACGACCTTGATAATATTTATGCCTCGTTTGTGCGCCTAGCCGACAAAAAAGGTCAAGTGTTCGATTACGACCTAGAAGCACTGTTGTTTTTTGATCAGCAAAAACATGAGCAAGCTTACTACAAGTTAAGCTACTTACACGCAAGCTCAGGACACAACATTGTGCCTACAGCAACGGTAACAATAATGGCCGGCAATAATGAAATTACTCAGGCCGCTACTGGCAACGGTCCGGTTGATGCCGCGTTTAATGCAATTATAAAAGCCATTGATGGTCAAAATTTAGAAATAGTCGACTTCAAACTCGACTCTAAAGGCGAAGGTGCCGACGCACTCGCCCAAGTCAGCGTAATTTTAGAATACAATGGCAGGCGCTTTAACGGCATAGGCTTGGCAACCGACATTGTTGAAGCAGGCGTTAAATCACTTATATTCGTGCTGAATAACACCCATTTAGCCGACCAAATTGATCAACAAAAACAACATAGAATTGCAGGAGTTTAAATGACAAGCTATTCAATAGCAGTGCTAGCAGGCGACGGTATTGGCCCAGAAGTAATGCAACAGGCACGCAGAGTATTAGATGTTGTCAGTAAAAAACATAACTTTACGCTAAGCTGTAACGAATACCCCGTAGGTGGTTATGCAATTGACACAACTGGAGAGGCTTTACCAGCAAGCACCCTTGCTGCCTGTGAAAATGCGGACGCTATTTTATTTGGTTCTATAGGCGGGCCTAAGTGGGATAATCTTCCGCTAGAAAAACGTCCTGAACGTGCCGCGCTACTTGCCCTAAGAAGTCATTTCGACCTATTCAGTAATTTACGCCCTGCAAAAATTTATGAAAGCTTAGTCCACTTATCTCCGCTGCGCGCAGATATAGCAAAAAACAATGTTGATATACTGGTGGTGCGTGAACTGACATCTGGTATTTATTTTGGTCAACCAAAGGGTATCGAAGGCGAAGGTGAACAAACCAACGCATTCGACACCATGCGCTATTCGAAAGCAGAAATACGTCGCATCGCTATAACGGCCTTTGAAGCCGCGAGCAAACGCAGCAACAAAGTTACCTCGGTTGATAAAGCCAATGTATTAGTCACCAGCCGTTTATGGCGCGAGGTGGTTGAAGAAGTTGCGGTAAATTACCCTAACGTGACCTTAGAGCACATATATATAGACAACGCGACCATGCAGTTAGTGGCCAATCCTGGGCAGTTTGATGTAATGCTGTGTTCCAACTTATTTGGCGACATAGTGTCTGATGAATGCGCCATGATTACAGGATCTATGGGCTTGTTGCCTTCTGCTAGTATTAATCAGGACGGTTTTGGGATGTATGAGCCTGCAGGTGGTTCAGCTCCCGATATTGCCGGACAAGGTATTGCCAATCCCATAGCACAAATATTGTCAGCGGCCATGCTGCTAAGACACAGCCTAGGACAAGAAGCCGCCGCAGATGATATTGAGCGTGCTGTGCTAAAAACCTTGAGCGATGGCATTTTAACCGCTGAGTTATTGTTGCCTGAAAACACACACAACGCTAAATCCACGATTGAAGTGGGTGACTATATTATTAGTCAGCTTTAAGGACCCAACTATGTCAACTATGCCAACTACACTGTACGAAAAGATTCTGAATGCCCATATTGTCGAAGACTTAGGCGAAGATTTACTGGTGTATATCGACCGCCATTTGATTCATGAAGTAACCACCCCGCAAGCGTTTGCGGGCCTTGTTGAGAAAAACCGAAAGGTCCGCCGTCCAGACCTCACGTTTGGTACCATGGATCACAGTATTTCCACCCGCTCATTAGCATTGGATGCTTGTGGACCACAAAACGAATTACAGCTCAATACACTGGCTACAAACTGTGCACAGCACGGCATACAGCTTTATCCAGTAGGTCATAAAAACCAAGGCATTGTGCATGTAATAGGTCCACAACTTGGACTAATTCATCCGGGTATGACCGTGGTATGCGGCGATTCACATACCGCCACGCACGGTGCTTTTGGTGCCCTTGCTTTTGGCATAGGTACGTCGCAAGTTGAGCATGTTTTAGCCAGCCAAACACTCAAACAGTCCCGCGGTAAAAGCATGCTAATTAAGGTAAATGGTAAGCTTCCTCTTGGCGTAACGGCAAAAGATATAATACTAGCGATTATTGGCAAAATTGGTCACGCTGGCGCAACCGGTCACGTTATCGAATATGCTGGCCAAGCCATTACCGATTTATCGATGGAACAGCGCATGACCGTATGTAATATGAGTATTGAAGCCGGCGCAAAAGCTGGGCTTATTGCACCAGATCAAAAAACAATAGACTATATTACAGGTCGCGAATTCGCCCCAAATACAGAACATTGGGAACAGGCCGTTGCCTACTGGAAAAGCCTATACACCGACGAAAATGCTAAGTTTGATAATGTAGTAGAGCTAAAGGCCGAAGATATCGAACCACAAGTAACATGGGGAACCAACCCAGGCCAAGTAGTGGGTATTAACCAACATGTGCCTGCTCCCGATAGTTTTGATGATTTGGTCAGTAAAGACTCAGCTCACAAAGCACTCAAATATATGGGACTTGAAGCTGGGCAAGCCATAAACGATATTCATATTTCACACGTGTTTATTGGCTCATGCACCAACAGCCGCATAGAAGATTTACGTGCAGCTGCAAAAGTTGCCTCGTTAGGACGAGTTGCACCAGGGGTTACCGCTATTGTGGTGCCGGGATCTGTGCAAGTAAAACAGCAAGCTGAAGATGAAAAGCTCGATTTAATCTTCAAGCAAAGTGGTTTCGAATGGCGCCTACCAGGGTGTTCAATGTGCTTGGGCATGAATGACGACATATTGCAGCCTGGTGAACGCTGCGCGTCTACCAGTAACAGAAACTTTGAGGGTCGCCAAGGCCGAGGGGCACGTACTCATTTGGTCAGCCCTGAAATGGCAGCAGCCGCTGCAATTACCGGTAAATTTACCGATGTTCGCACTATGGGAGAACAATAATGGCTGGCATTAATATAGTAACGGGTACTGCTGCTCCCCTTGATCAAGCGAATATAGATACTGATCAAATTATCCCGAAGCAATTTTTAACAGGCGTCACGCGCAAAGGTTATGGTATAAACTTGTTCCACGACTGGCGTTATTTAAACGGCCAAAAAGACCAGATTGACCCAGACTTTCCACTTAATAAACCTCAGTACGAAGGTGCAAAAATTCTCCTTACTCGTGAAAATTTTGGCTGTGGTTCAAGCAGAGAACATGCACCATGGGCATTAGCCGACTTTGGCTTTAGGTGTATTATTGCCACCAGTTTTGCCGACATTTTTTATGGCAATAGTATTAACAACCAGCTATTGGTTGTTACTTTATCAAATAGCCAGCTTGACCAAATATTTGCCAAGGTTGTACACAATCCAAAGGTAGTGGTTAGCGTTGAACTAACATCACAAACTGTAAAATGTGAAGAACTTGAATTTTCATTTGAAATTGCAAACAATCATAAAACTAATTTGCTAAAAGGGCTTGATGCCATAGGTCAAACCCTTGAGCTTAATGAGAAAATAACTCAATTTGAGGGAAAAAGGCATATTTGGCTTTAAAAAATAGACTCGTTGCCGATATACTGTAAATCATATCGGTTAATACGCGTTAATTGGCTTCACTCAGCGCGACAAGTAAGTGTGTTAGTGTACTGCGAGATCTATGAAAAAACTTGTTTCTATTGCTGCCATTAAAATTGGCATGTTTGTAAGTGGCGTTACCAAATCTGATAGTAAGCTCACGGTGAAAAGTCAGGGCATAATTAAATCTCAAGCAACTATTGATTCTTTGGTTGCGCGCGGTATTTTAGAATTGGAAATTGACTTACAAAAAAGTCAGTACCAATCAGATATTCAGCAAAACACACTGCCAAAAACCAATACCCTCATAACAGCATCAAAACTTGCAAAGAAGATAATTACCTTTGAACAGCATCAAAATGATTTAGCAGTTGCCGACCGCCTTTATACCGAAGCCAGAGCAATACACACCCGTTTCGTTACACAGCTAAAAAGCGGCCAAGCACCGGACTTCGCTAGCCTGCAAGCTTTGTCCCAAGACATTATAGACAGTGTATTTGATAACTGTGATGCGCTTGCCTGTTTAGTGATGCTAAAAGAATCTAACGATTATTTAATTGAACATTCTTTGAACTGCTCAATACTAATGAGCTTTTTTGCTCATCACAAAGGCTTCAGCCAAGCTGAAATTAAAGATTTAACACTTGCCGGTCTTTTAATGAATTGCGGTATGGCGCTACTGCCATCAGACTTAACACAGCGTACCGATAACTTCTCATCTGTTGATGTAACGCTAATGCGTACCCATATTGATATTGGTATAGAGTTAACACAGCGCTTCGCCGAGTTATCGCCAACGGTGGCTGACATTATGGCAAATCATCATGAACGCCTAGACCAAACCGGCTATCCTAAGCAAAAACATGCTGATGATATTAGCGTATATGCAAAAATGGCTGCCATAGTAGATTGTTATGACGCTATGTTGACAGACCGTCCGTTTAGAACGTCTACTAGCGCGCACGAGGCTCTTGAACTCATGCGAAAAGATAAATGCCTTGATAATAAACTGGTTGAAGAATTTATTGAGGCGATAGGTTTATTTCCCGTTGGATCACTCGTACATCTGCAAAGCGGCCAGTTGGCGATAGTCGCGCAACGCAACGCTAAAGACCCCTTAAAACCAAAAGTTGTAACGTTTTACGACACCAATCATATGCACAATACAGACATGAAGCGCATTGATTTGATGACGCAAAGCAGTGACAAAATAATAGGCAGCGTAACACCCGAAGAGTTTAATATTAATCTACTAGGCTTTTTTAGAAGTGTTTTATTACCAACGTAATGGCTGTTTATTGACCGCTTCTTTTGCGGTCAACTTTTTTACCAATCCGACAGCGCATTCATCGTAAACTCTGTTCCATTATAATCTAGCACCACCTTTTCAGACTCAATTCGCTTCAGTATTACATTATTTGCAATAACATCACCTTCACCCAAGCGTTTGCTGTTAACTCTTACCCACCTGTCTCGGGGATTTGAAGCATACATATGCGCGCTAAAACTCATGGCCGGCATCAGCGTTAAAATAGCCGGCGATAATTGGTCTATTCGTGGTAATTGATTTAAATCGGTAATTTTTATCACATCAGGTTTCGGATCGTTTACTTGACTATCAACATCTTCTGCGGCGGCCTGAATGCGCCTTAATAAAGTAGGATTGAGCCTTTCATTTGATACTGAATTACTCACTGTTGACTCGTTATTAGTTGAACGGTTATCCCGGCTTTGTTGGCGGGACTCGTTATCATCTGGTATATTTACTGACCCTGTATCATTTGCTAGGGTAATATTATCTTCATTAAATTGCGTTTGTTCATCGTTACCGCTTTGATAACCTAGCACCTGCTGCCCTTCTTCCAGCGCAATTCCGTTTACCGTTTCAGGTGAAGAGCTAGCATTAGATTGGCGAGGCATATTGCTAGCAACCACTTCATCAAC
>JBLHMY010000152.1:0-6375 GCA_047621065.1 Glaciecola sp.
TACATTTGCATCTACCGCCATGCCCACGGTCAATACAATACCCGCCATGCCCGGAAGTGTTAGTGCAGCGCCTGGGATCATCGACATAATACCTACAATCATAATAAGATTAATGGCAAGTCCAATGTTAGCCACAAAACCAAATGCTCGGTAGTAAACAAGCATAAAAGCAAGCACCGCAATTAAGCCATAAATAATGGCTTGCATACCTAACTTAACATTTTCTGCACCTAAGCTTGGCCCTACCGTCCGTTCTTCCACTATTTGAATGGGCGCAATCAATGCTCCGGCTCGTAATAGTAAGCTAAGGTCTCTGGCTTCTTTAGCACTGTCTATACCTGTTATTCTAAATGAGTTACCCAAACGCGCTTGAATAGTTGCTACATTTATAACTTCTTCATGCTTTTCAAAAATCAACTTGCCTTCTTGGTCGCGTTCGCCAGTAGACTTGTACTCAATAAATACCGTTGCCATTGGCTTGCCAATGTTATCTTTGGTTGAGTTTGACATTTTGCTGCCACCTTTCGAATCAAGCGAGATATTCACTTGAGGAAAGCCGTTTTCGTCTGTACTGCTGTTGGCATCAATAATATGACTACCGGTAAGCATAACTTTTTTGCGTAACAATATAGGTTGGCCGCTGCGATCATAGTTTAGTTGCGAAGTTGCAGGCACACGTCCATTTACAGCATCGCGTACATCATTGGTTTGGTCAACCAATCTAAAATCTAAGGTTGCAGTGGCATTTAGAATTTCTCTGGCAAGGGTAGAATCTTGTATGCCAGGTAACTGCACAACAATCCTATCGGCGCCCTGTTTTTGTACTAATGGCTCAGCAACGCCTAATTGATTTACACGGCTACGGATAATAGTAATATTCTGCTTAACCGCATATTCTTTGATTTCGGCTAAGCGCCCTTCTGTGAAACTAGCACGTAAAGTTAACTCATCGCGCTCACTAAACATCATATTGCCATAATTGTTACGCAAGAAAAATTGCGCATCTTCAAGTATCTCTGGGTCTCTGAAAGTAATCTCTATAAAATCGCCTACTTGACGCACCGATCGGTAGCGTAAATTTTGTTCACGCAACTGGGTTTGGAAATCATCAATGGAATCTTCAAATGCTTTGCTAACCGCGCTTTTCATATCCACTTCCATTAAGAAGTGAATGCCACCGCGTAAATCAAGCCCTAGCTTCATGGGGGCTGCATTTAAGGCCTCTAGCCAGTCTGGCGTATCGGGCGCAAGGTTCATGGCCACCAAATAATTTTGACCAAATGTGTCGTCTAGATATTCCCTAGCCACTAGCTGGGTATCTGAATCATTAAGCCTGACGAGTAATTTATCGTCTTTAAATTCTACCGCTTTAAACTCAATGTTTGATTCTTGCAAACTGGCTTCAACGGTGGGTATCATTTGTTCAGAAACAATTGAATTTTTTCCTGACGAAATTTGCACCGCATGGTCTTCTCCGTACAAGTTAGGCAACGCGTATAACGTGCACACAGCTAATACAAAAATGACTAGTACGTATTTCCAAATAGGGTTTTGGTTTAACACAATAACTTCCTACATGCCTGGCATACAATTATCCGCTTTTATAGATAATTGTATGCCGGCCTTTATTTTAAATTGATTTCATGGTGCCTTTAGGCAATACCGCACTTATCGCTGATTTTTGAACAACTATTTGATTCGTTTCATTTAATGAAATTTCAAGAAAATCTTTGTCGTCTGCTACTTTAGTGACTTTACCCACAATGCCGCCTTGCGTTAACACCTCGTCACCTTTGGTAATTGAAGAAACCAAGTTTTTATGCTCTTTAACTCGTTTTGCCTGTGGGCGATACAGTAAAAAATAGAAAATTAGGCCAAATACAGCTAGCATTATTAGCATTTCGTAGCCGGGCCCATCTGATGCGCCACCGGCCGCTTGGGCGTGTGCGTTAGAAATGAAAAGACTCATATTAGGTTTCCTTTTATTGATTTAGATTTTTGTTATTTACTTATTTTCATTTGCTTATTTTTTCTGACACTTGCAGATATACCAAATACGTATGTGCTGTCCATGTACTCTTTATACACTACAAGTCAGGCACTTCCATGCTTTTTTGCGCATAAAACACCTTAACAAATTCTGTTAATGTGTTTTCACTAATCGCGTTGCGTAAACCTTCCATAACTACCTGATAATATCTTAAATTATGGATGGTATTAAGACGCGCGCCTAGTATTTCATTACACTTATCTAAGTGATGTAAGTATGACCGAGAATAGTTTTTACAAGTGTAACAGTCACATTTTTCATCTAATGGCGATATATCTGTTTTATGTCTGGCGTTGCGAATCTTAACCACGCCGTCGGTAACAAACAAATGACCGTTTCGTGCGTTTCGTGTTGGCATAACGCAATCAAACATATCAATGCCTCGACGAACCGACTCTACAATGTCTTCTGGTTTGCCAACGCCCATTAGATAACGTGGTTTATTTGCCGGTATTTGCGGCGCGGTATGCTTAACTATTCGCATCATGTCTTGCTTGGGTTCGCCTACCGACAAACCACCAATGGCATAGCCATCAAAACCAATATCTTCAAGTCCGGCTAGTGATACATCACGCAAACCTTCGTACATGCCGCCTTGTATAATGCCAAATAAAGCAGCCGGATTATCACCGTGCGCTTCTTTAGAACGCTTGGCCCAGCGCAAGGATAATTGCATTGAACGTTCAGCTTCGTCTACCGTGGCAGGAAAAGGAGTACATTCGTCAAAAATCATGACAATATCAGAACCCAAATCACGCTGGACATGCATAGACTTTTCAGGCGTAAGCAATATTTTTTCGCCGTTAATAGGCGAGCGGAAAGTAACGCCTTCTTCGTTTATTTTACTCATAGCACCAAGCGAGAACACTTGAAAGCCGCCTGAATCGGTCAGTATAGGCTTGTCCCAATGCATAAAATCGTGCAGATCACCGTGGTTTTTAATAATAGCGGTACCTGGGCGTAGCATAAGATGAAAGGTATTACCCAAGCATATATGTGCACCGGTTTGCGCTAGTTCTTCAGGCGTCATGCCTTTCACTGTGCCGTATGTGCCCACCGGCATAAATGCGGGTGTTTCAATTACACCACGGTCGAACTCGATTTGGCCTCGCCTGGCAAGGCCGTCGGTGTTAAGTAGAGAAAACTTCATTTACATTCTGCTGTATTGATTGCTAGATGTTTTAGTGTTTTGATTGTGAATTACGACTATTTACTAGCTTGATTCAAAAAAATTTCGCGGATTATAGCAAACTTAGCAGTCAAAATAATACACAATTGCAAAAAGGAGTGGGTATTTGTGCATTTAAAAAAAGAGGAGCATGCTCGTTGCACGCTCCTCTTTTGTTCTGGCTTGGTTTACTTGCTTTAGTTAAGCTTACTGATTGCTTAAGCGTTTACCAAACGAAATACCATATGCAGGTGAACGCATTCTAAGCACTGGATCGGCACTTGGCGTAAAACCAGCCGATAAAATATTGGGATCAAAATTAAGCTTATCACAGGCCATTCCGCCCACTTCGGTAATAGTAATGCTACCCATGGCGACTTGCTCACGATCTGCTGGCCAAACCTGCGAGGGGTCTACATTGGTGTCGGCGTCAATACCTATTGTTGCCGTTAACGTGAAAGAAACCTTAATATCTGGATTATCCATTTGTTCTTTTATTTTGTCAGCCAAAAATACCGCCGGCATGCTAGCAGCTTGCTCTTTCGTTAGCCCGACATCACCTAGTATTGGCGTTAATTGCCATCTGTATTTAATTTTTTCTTTTATTTGTGAGTCTTCAAAGAAAAAGGTGTGTAGGCCAAAATAAGGAGTATTCGCATACGATGCTGGGGCTGGTGTGGTTCTAGACCACATTGCAGCGGCCTGCACACTTGGGTTTGCCGCCACATAAGCGCCTACGCCGGCAAAGTTAACTTGACCCGTTTCGTCGGGTACTAATGTTCTTAAAAAACCCAAGAATGTCTGGGGATCTTTACCACTAAATACAGGTGTGCTATTGCCCGTTATTGTGTGTGCACTTCCGTTAGGTAATTTAATTTGAATGGCCATACCACGGGCGCCTGGTATACGTTCGTCAGAAGCTGGATTTCCGCTACCCACAGAGAATCTTACTGTTGCAGGTAAAGAATCTTGGCCGAACAAAGCAGCATCTTTAAAGTATGCGGCTTCGCGATTTGGTTCAAATACGGCAGTCGCACAAACGCCTTTTGCATGAGCTTTTCGGAGGCCCGGTTGTGAACCGCTTAATTTTTCAAATATGTTAATAAAGTCAAGCGCGGTGGCTGTCTCTGGCGGCGCTGTGCTTGCCATCGCCGATGCTTTTGCAGGCACTTGTGCTTGAGCATTTAATGCAGGAATGAGTACTAACCCACCAACTAACGAAGCCGCGCCTATTGATAATAAAGCTGAGCGTTTATTTTTCATGATTACTTACCTGTCTATTTTATATACTTGTTATAGTAGTTTATTGTATGTAATTGCGCACAGAAAAAGCGCTTACTTAAATTTCCGTATTGGTAATTGTAGTGTTTTGAACTAACTAAACACCAATCATCTGAATTGAGCACTAGTAATTAACTACAATGATAACGAATGACGCTTTATCGTCGTTATGCACTCAAGCATACAATATTAGATTGAGCAGCGGCACAAAAGATGCCAAGCATGCTAGCCGCACCGGCTTTATGAGCAAAAAAAACACAGCCCAACTGGACTGTGTTCATTATTAATGGCTCTACCAAATTATCGATTACACAGACGATAAACTGAGTTAAAATTATAAAGCTGATTTTATCGATATAAAAATATTTTTTAGCTGCCAAATCGAACAAGGCGCTTTTTATATCAGAAAAGTAAAACCGTTTAAAAACATACTCTTAGTTATTTAGTTACACAATTTATCACTTTAAAACCTGAAAAAATAAACACATATAGGGTTGAAAGTTGTATTTAATTATGTGGCGGTAACAAAGATGTTAAGGAATTAGAGATGCGAAAATAGTCTTTGACTTAAATAGTGAATGATCGATTATCGGTATTGGAAATGCACGTAAGAAATCACGCTTTTGTATTAGCACCTTCAATAAACATAGCGTCACCATAACTGAAAAAGCGGTATTCATTTTCAATGGCTTGACTATAAGCATTCATTACCGAATCACGACTAGCAAAAGCACTTATTAGCATCATTAGTGTAGACTGCGGCAAGTGGAAGTTGGTTAGCATGCAATCCACAACTTTAAATTCGAAACCGGGGTAAATGAATATACTGGTGTCACAAAGGAAGGTTTCAATAAGGTCATTTGAAGCACTGCTGGCAGCAGATTCAAGCGAGCGAACAGATGTGGTTCCTACGGCAATAACACGCTTACCATTGGCCTTAGTTTGCTTAACTAATTCTACTACTTCGCTGGTAACTTCAGCATACTCAGCATGCATTTGGTGGTCTTCTATATTCTCCACTCGAACGGGTTGAAAAGTTCCTGCGCCTACGTGCAAGGTAACAAAAGCAGTATTCACGCCTTTGTCTGTCAGTTTTTGTAAAATAGCATCATCAAAATGTAAGCCCGCTGTAGGCGCTGCTACCGCGCCGGGCTTTTCATTGTAAACCGTTTGATAACGTTCTTTGTCGCTGTCTTCGTCGGGCCGGTCTATATATGGTGGTAATGGCATATGGCCATATTGTTCGAGTAAATCAAATATGCTTTGTTGGGTTTCACCGTTTACTTCAAATTGAATATGGAATAAGGCATCTTGGCGACCTAATACGTTTACTCTAATACCCCCTTCTAATACTAAAAGCGTGCCTACTTTAGGTGACTTGCTTGCTTTAACATGTGCAAGAGCAGTGTTATCACTTAACACGCGCTCTAGCATCACTTCTACTTTACCGCCACTTTGTTTGTGCCCAAATAAGCGCGCTGGGATCACGCGTGTGTTGTTAAACACGAGTAAATCACCCGGTTCAACAATATCAACAATATCAATAAACTTACCATGTTGAACCTCGCCTGTTACGCCATTGAGCCTGAGCATACGGGACGCTGTGCGCTGGCTCGTTGGATATTTAGCAATAAGCCGTTCAGGTAGTTCAAAATCAAAATCAGTTAATTTCATAAATAGTATTATCGATGTTGTTGGTTGTTGTTTAGCAAAGTATGCAGCCTCTATTTAAAGTATATTTTTATATACTTATTATTCAGTACCCATACCGTTAAGGCGTGCGAAGTATACTCGATTGTATTATATTTTGTTAAGTTTCAGACATCTCCCGGCATGTCATTATTTTGCCCGACCCCTAGTCGGGCTTTTTTTATAG
>JBLHMY010000153.1:0-6365 GCA_047621065.1 Glaciecola sp.
TATGCGGGAGTGGTGGAATTGGTAGACACGCTGGATTTAGGTTCCAGTGCTTCACGGCGTGAGAGTTCAAGTCTCTCCTTCCGCACCAAAAACTGTTGGGGTATAGCCAAGTTGGTAAGGCAGCGGGTTTTGATCCCGCGATCGTAGGTTCAAGTCCTGCTACCCCAGCCATCTCAGTTTTTAAAACTCAAAAGTTTGAGTTGTAATTTAGAGCATCCTTGATTACTCTTGGGGTATAGCCAAGTTGGTAAGGCAACGGGTTTTGATCCCGTCATTCGTAGGTTCGAGTCCTGCTACCCCAGCCAAATTTAGAACGCCGGTTTATCCGGCGTTTTTTGCGTTTTAAAGGAACATAATTTTGTTATTTAACTTAGTTAATAAGATACAAAGCCCCGCTGAAGAGTCCGCAAACATTTTTTCCAACGTATTTGATCTTATCGGTCAATGGATAACCGTCGCGGTCGACTTTATCAATATGGTTTTGTGGGGTGATGGTCAAGTCCTTATTTATATGCTCTTAATAGCCGGCATCTGGTTTACTGTAAAACTCAAATTCATTCAATTACTCAACTTTAGACACATGTTTTCTTTACTCAAAGGTAGCGGTAAAAGCGACGCTGCTGGTATAAGTTCGTTTCAAGCATTGTGCACCAGTCTCTCAGCTAGGGTTGGCACTGGTAATTTGGCGGGGGTAGCTGTTGCCATCTCATTAGGTGGTGCAGGCGCCATATTTTGGATGTGGGTTATTGCATTACTCGGTATGGCAACCGGTTATGCTGAAAGCGTGTTAGGCCAAGTATATAAAATAAAAGACGAAAATGGCGAATATAGAGGTGGCCCAGCTTACTATATAAAACAAGGCTTAAATAATTCATGGTTCGCTATCTTATTCGCACTTTGTTTGTTTTTTGGTTACGGATTCGTGTTTTCAGCAGTTCAAGCAAATACTATTACTGACGCGCTCAGTAATAGTTACGGTATCGAAACCTTTCATTCAGGACTCGTCATTATCGTCCTCGCTGGGTTAATCGTTATTGGTGGTTTACGAGCAATTGCGAAGTTTGCCGAGTGGATAGTGCCTTTTATGGGTATTGCGTACGTAATAGTCGCTTTAGTTATTACAATTATTAATATTCAATTGTTGCCCGACGTTATTATTGACATCGTAAAATCAGCGTTTGGATTGCAGGAAGCGGGTGCTGGCGCATTCGCGGCAGCAGTAAAAAATGGTATCCAACGCGGGCTATATTCTAACGAAGCTGGATCAGGCAGTGTGCCACATGCAGCAGCAAGTGCGTCGCCCCACCCTAACCATCCAGTATCGCAAGGTTATATTCAGATGCTTGGGGTTTTTATTGACACTATGATCCTATGCACTTGCACTGCATTTATCATTTTATTAGCAGGTCATGGTAATGATGTTGGCGAAATGGAAGGTATTCGCCTGACACAAACTGCGATGGAAAGTCATTTAGGAGCATATGGCGGAGATTTTGTTGCAGCAGCCATTAGTTTATTTGCATTTACCTCGGTAGTCGCAAACTACGCTTACGGAGAGAGTAATTTGCACGTATTTAAACTCGACAATAAGTTCGGCCGAGCTTTCTATACCACTGGTTACCTTGGAATGATTTTATGGGGCTCAATGGCAGCAGTGCCGAAAGTTTGGGCAATGGCTGATATGGCCTTGGGCCTAATGACAGTGGTAAACATTATCGCGATTGTTATGCTCACGCCAACCATTGTTGCGGTTACTAAAGATTATAACGAGAAACGCAAGAATCAACAAAAAATGGATTTTATTGAAGCCGATTGCAAAATACAAGGAAGCACAGAAGATAAAATTTGGAAATAGTGGTCCTAAGCAATATGGATGCGCAATCACAGTAAATGATTGCGCTCTTATGTGCTTGGCTGCAGTGCGCTTACATATACATAAAGAGTTGTACAAGGAGCATAATTACAATGAGTGGTATCGCCCATTTCATAAATTTAGCTTGGGTTTCCGGAGATATCCGCATATTTGATTTCTCAAGCATGGGAACGAGGACGACGAGTGCGATAAACAAAACCGCTAAAATGCCTAAAACTGCCATAAATACTTCCTTTTTTTATACTTAAGCAACTATCAGCTACTTAAACTCTGTTTTCTCTCGACCTTATGCTATTTAAATACGATAACCAAAGGCTTACTCGATGCCCATCGCATATTTAAGCACTTTATGCTTAATTGGCCCCGCCATATTAGCCACTTGAACACCTAAATTACGGATCATTTTTAACGCGCTAATGTTGTTGCTAAAGGTTTGATAAAAAATATCCATCGCACTCATCATTAATAAGTTAGCCGTTCTTCGGCTCTTTTCATAATTTATCAACGCCTGTTTATTAGTAGCAGTAATGGGGTTGTTTTGAATGGATTCAACCAAGGTATCTACGTCTTTAAACCCAAGGTTTACTCCCTGACCTGCCAATGGGTTAATTTGATGCGCTGCATCACCTACTAACACGACATTTTTTCGCCAATATTTATTGGCGTGCATTCGCCTCAATGGAAAACCAGTTTTATCTAGGATCTCGAAATCACCTAAAATAGACGGAAACCGAGCAAGAACTTCCGTTTTAATATCATCATTGTTCATATTTCGAATATATTGACTCATTGTTGAGTCCGCGTACCAAACTAAGTTTGCATACCCATCAAACAAGGGAAGGAAAGCAACCGGTCCTTGTGGTGTAAATTGTTGCCATGTTGCTGATTCAAAGTTAGATGCCATTTTCACTAACAGCACATTAGCTTGCTGTTCATATTGCCAGCCCGTGATGCCAATATTAGCTTGTTGGCGTAATTGTGAATTTCCGCCGTCTGCGCCAATTAGTATATTGGCTTGAATATGAATATCGTCATCTAGTTCCACACTAGCTTCATTCACATTGATGCTGATTGCTCTGCCGTAGAACACATGAATGTTATCAGCATGCTCTTGTTCGATAGTGTCGATTAAAGCTAATTGTAAAATACGGTTTTCAACAAAATGCCCTAAATAGGATTCGCCGATTTGTGACGCCTCGAAATGCAGCGCTCTGGCACTGTTTTCCCACACCGAAAGCCGCTGGTATTGCTGACATCGCATTGCTGTTACTTTGTCCCATACATTGTAACGCGTTAACAAACGTTGAGTGAGGCGGTTTAAGGCTGAAACTCTCAAGTCGGGTAAATCAGCTTTATCGAATGGTTTAGGTTTATGTGCTTCTATCACAGCTACTTTGTAGCCTAGCTTTGAAAGTCCTATCGCCATGGCGCCACCTACCATGCCGCCTCCAAAAATGCAGTAATCTACGGTTATATCCATGCGGCCCTACTTTTTATGACATTATTTATGTTCATGCTTGCTCACTATAAAATGGTGGACAAACGGTCGAACAGTTGTTTTTGACTATGGGTTGAGAAACAATTCATTGTTCTGCTCTTAGTTACGCTTTAATTAGCAAACAGTTCACGAACTTACACGTTATGCTGCATGCTAAACATTAAATCGCGCTGTTTATAACTAAATAGCTACTTTTAACTAAATCGCTACGTGGTTTGTTACGCAAGCTAACGTTAAGAAGGTACCCCGCTCGTAAAGCTAGCATACATTGTTCGTATTCTCATGCTCCAACTCAACAATAGAATAAATAAAGTGTTGCTAGGTGCGATTGGCACTCGCTGTTTTTGAAGCTTTTTTGCCGCTATTATTGGTTATGGATTTTGGGACAAACCACTAACATAGACCATGTTTTTTGACGCCATTCTTCTAATTTTGGCTGCAAATGTAACGTTTAGACAACGATGATTTATTTAATCAATAATAAAATATAAACTACTGAAGGATTACACTAGCGTCTATAGCTCTTTCAGTCTAAAATGGACGGTTAAACGTACGTATTCCAAGCGGAAAAATAGCCGATGCGGACAAGAGAATCTCTTACGCTCGGGGCTTATATACCTAATAAAAGACGAAATATCGCTATTATGAACAAAAAGTTATTTATCAAAACCTGGGGCTGCCAGATGAACGAGTATGATTCTCAGAAGATGGCAGAACTTCTCGATGCGACACATGGCTATACGTTAGCAGAAGAAGCGGAAGATGCAGATGTCATCCTATTGAATACGTGTTCTATTCGCGAAAAAGCGCAGGAGAAGGTATTCCATCAATTAGGCCGCTGGAAGAATTTAAAACAACACAAACCAGGTCTAATAATCGGTGTAGGCGGTTGTGTTGCGTCTCAAGAAGGTGCCGAAATTAGAAAGCGTGCGCCATATGTCGACATTGTTTTTGGCCCACAAACATTGCATCGTTTGCCTGAGATGATTAAACAAATCCAAGGTGGTGACAAAGCAGTTGTTGATGTTAGCTTCCCTGAAATCGAAAAGTTTGACCGCTTGCCTGAACCGCGCGCAGATGGCCCAACTGCATTTGTGTCAATTATGGAAGGGTGTTCAAAGTATTGCAGCTTTTGTGTAGTACCCTATACTCGTGGCGAAGAAGTTAATCGTCCTGTTGATGACGTGCTACTTGAAATCGCTCAACTTGCGGCACAAGGTGTACGTGAAGTTAATTTGTTAGGTCAAAACGTGAATGCATTCAGAGGCCCGCATTATGACGGTAGTATTTGCCGTTTTGCTGAGTTACTCGAACTTGTCGCATCTATCGATGGCATCGACCGCATTCGTTACACAACCTCACACCCAGTTGAATTTACGGATGATATCGTAGAAGCTTATAAACACATTCCAGAATTAGTTGATCACCTACACTTACCTGTTCAAAGCGGGTCTGATCGTATTCTTAATCAAATGAAACGTGGCCACACCGCCATCGAATATAAGTCTACTATTCGGAAATTGAAAAAAGTTCGTCCTAATCTTTGCATGTCATCGGATTTTATTATTGGTTTCCCAGGCGAGACAGATGCTGATTTTGAAGCCACAATGGATTTGATCAGTAGCATAGATTATGACATGAGTTTTAGTTTCATTTATAGCTCGCGACCTGGCACTCCTGCAGCTGATATCGTTGACGATGTGAGTGATGCAACCAAGAAGCAGCGATTACAGCTTTTACAACAACGTATCAATCAAAATGCACTGCGCATTGCGCGCAATATGGTACAAACAACTCAACGCATTTTGGTTGAAGGTCCGTCAAAGAAAAATGTGATGGAATTAACCGGCAGAACAGAAAATAATCGTGTTGTTAATTTTGAAGGTTCTCCTGACATGATTGGTGAATTTGTTGACGTTGAAATTACAGAGGTTTACAGTAATTCACTGCGTGGTAAAGTGCTAAGACGAGAAAAAGATATGGGATTACGCGTTGCCGTATCGCCACAAAGCATTATGGCTAAGCAGCCGCAACCTGATAACACGGGTGCGACTCAGTTTGTTCCTGCGTAATCTGTTGGTAACAACAGGTAACTTGGAAAGCTGGATTAAAAACAGAATGTGCCATTTCAGAATAAGCGGAAGTCTTAAATTAAAGAGGTTATATTGAGCAAGTTAGTAAGTAATGAAATCGTGTTACAGCCACAAGACAATAAACGTTTAGCGAGTCTTTGTGGCCCATTTGATGACAACATCAAGCAGATTGAACGCCGCTTAGGTGTAGAAATAACCTATCGTGCAAACGAGTTTAAGATCTTAGGTGACTTGCAACAAGCGAATGGCGCCAGCGAACTGCTAAAGTTGTTATATATAGAAACTCAACCCGTCAAAGGCAGTGTTCCTAATTTAGAGCCTAACCAGGTGCACTTAGCTATTCAAGAAGTAAAATGCTTGGAAGCGGCTGAAGCTGGCGATTATGGTAAAGAAGTCCATATAAAAACGAAACGAGGGGTTATAAAACCTCGTAACCCAAATCAGTCAAAGTACGTTTCTAACGTACTTACTCACGATATTACTTTTGGTATCGGCCCTGCAGGAACCGGTAAAACTTATCTTGCTGTCGCTTGTGCAGTTGATGCACTTGAGCGTCAGGATGTTAGACGCATTTTGTTAACCCGCCCTGCTGTAGAAGCAGGTGAAAAGCTAGGCTTCCTTCCTGGTGATTTATCGCAAAAGGTTGACCCTTATTTGCGCCCTTTATACGATGCACTATTTGAAATGTTAGGCTTTGAAAAAGTTGAAAAACTCATTGAGCGTAATGTGATTGAAGTTGCACCATTAGCCTATATGCGTGGTCGGACATTAAATGATGCTTTTATTATTCTCGATGAGAGTCAAAATACGACTGTAGAGCAAATGAAAATGTTTCTAACACGTATTGGTTTTAACTCGCAAGCTGTAATTACCGGTGATATTACGCAAATTGATTTACCTA
>JBLHMY010000154.1:0-6360 GCA_047621065.1 Glaciecola sp.
CTGGTTATATTACGTTCACCTTGACTATTAAATAAATCGAGACTAATTAATAATATTTTGTCGGCGGTCTTCAACATGAAAGGCTCCAGTATAACTATTGCTGTCGTTAGTTAACTGTTGTGGAAACAGTAAAATCGTCTTTTTTCTATTGGTAATGTATCAACGGTACTTGCCTGCTGAAAGCATTGGCCATATGGCAGAAGAGTTTTGATTCATGGCATCGTTAATGATAACGCGTAAAAGCTGCTTTGAGTGGCAATGAATCTGTTTCACTAGTTGCTCAAAAAAATGCTCACCTTGAGTTTCTCGCTTTACCAATTTTAACCAGTATCTAAAAATATACTAACTTAAGATAATCTTCAGTACTACTTATATTCATGCTATGACATGCTGAGAATGATGACCGTCACAAAACGATAAACTTTAATTACGTGTAAATTTTATCCATTTTTAGTATGCGCTTTCTAATAGTATTCGTTATATTTACATCGTCAAGCGAATTTACCAACACTCATTTAACATTATTGGAGAGAACATATGACTAGTTTAGATAAAGTAAACAACACAATTGAAACAGCTGAAGAAATAGCACGCAAAATATGGTTAGCCGGTCTTGGTGCCTATGGTAAAAGCTTTGAAGAAATACAAAGCCAGTATGAAAAAATAAACGGTGAAACAAGTCGATTGTTTGAAGAGTTAGTTTCAAAGGGTCTAAAACTTGAAACGAACACCAAAGAGAAGTTTAAAGAAAAAACGGCTGTTGAAAAACGTGTTGAAGACGTACGTAAAAAACTTGGTCTTGATAGCTCAGACACAGACTCAAAAATTGATGAGTTATCTCAAAAAGTTGATGCTTTAGCAGAGGCTATCAGTAAAATTTCTTAATCGAAATTTTACACCGCTAGTGTTCATACAAATGAGCATTTAGTAAAACTTAATTTATAGGAGCAATAAAAATGTCAACTAAAGACACCTTAGAAAATATGGCACGAAACACATGGTTGGCAGGCTTAGGCTCTATCAACAGCAGCAAAGAAGCGTTGGGTAAGTCGATTGATGCTGCCCAAGCGAAATCAAATAATCTTTATGATGAATTACTCACAAGAGGCGAAGAAATTCAAAATAATCTTTATAACAAAAAAGATAACATACAAGATAAAATCAATAGCAAAAGAGATGAAATACAGGCTAAAGGTAAAAAGCTTCTTGGAATAGGCTCACAAGAGTTGCATGAAGAAAAATTAGCTCAGCTAAATACCACTGTAGACCATCTAACAAGCGTTGTGGTTAACTTGATTGAAAAGCGTAATGCTACAGCAGCGCTAGTAACTAAATCAGCGGCAACCAAAGCAGAGCTTAAAGCGGCCGCAGACACAGCTATTAAGCCTGCAAAGCCAGTAGCTAAGACGGTTCCTAAAACAGTTTCTAAGGCGGTTCCTAAGGCGGTTCCTAAAAAAGCGACATAGTTTGTAATTAGCTTTATATACGCAATAAAAACGGGCCAAAAGGCCCGTTTTTTTAATAGGAAAGTGTAAAATCAGGAGGCCAAGTAATGCAAAAATATAAAACGGTTTTAATAACAGGGGCATCTGAAGGTATCGGTCGTAGTTTTGCCGAGATCTTTGCTAAAAACGGCCACGATTTAGTACTCGTTGCAAGAAACGTCAGTAAGTTAGAAGAACTGGCCTTGGACCTCAAAACGAAATATGCAGTCAACGCCCACGTGTTTGCCGCAGATCTTATTCCCGTTGGTGCTGCTCAAGCATTATTTGAGGACATTGCGAGCAAACAAATCAACATTGATGTATTGGTTAATAATGCAGGTATGATGCAAGTGGAGAAGTTGCACGAGTGCGACATTGACGGATTAAACCGCTTAATTCAATTGAATATTCAAAGTCTGGTGAATATGACCTATCAATTTATAGGGCCGATGATTAATCGCGGTAGTGGAAAAGTTCTAAATGTAGGCTCAATTGCTAGTTTTATGCCCACACCAAATTTTGCCGTCTATGGCGCAAGTAAAGCTTTTGTACTGTCGTTTTCAGAAGCAATAGCACAAGAGTTACTAGGCACAGGCGTAACGGTTACCTGTGTTTGTCCTGGCATGACCCAAACCAAAATGCTTAGCCATGCCCAAGGGGTGGAAAAATATATCCCTAGCTTTCTCAAAGCGCAACCTTTGGTACTCGCCGCACAAACGTATAAAGCATGCATGAAAGGTGATGTAGTGTTTTTGGATAAGTTAGCAAATAAGCTCTTAGTACAATGGGCAACACATTACCCTCGCTGGTTTGTACGTGGAATAAACGGCATATTTGCTCGCCTAAAGTAAGCCTTTATCTCTATTCAAAAACCGGCTCATCCAGCTTTGCTTAATCCGACTATGTCGTCAACAATTTGCTGCCACAGTTGCACCGGCAAGGTATGCCCCATTCCTTCTAGAATTTTTAATGTGGAGTGCGGTATCGCTGCCGCGGTAGCAATACCGCACTCCACAGGAACTAGGGGATCGATATCACCATGAATAATTAAACTGGGTATTTGCAACTGCTTTAAGCCCAATGTTCGATCAGGAGAATCAATTATTGCACTTAGTTGGCGGGCAACACCAGCAGGATTAAACCCCCTTTCCCGGGAATCACGTATCACATTTTCAATGCGTTGTTGGTCAAAAGAAAAGTGGTCACCGTGCAACATTTTCCAGACATCTACACTCTGCGCAATATACTGCTCAATATCTTTGGCCATTGGTCTAAGTAACTTTGCACTTACTCTTGCTTTCGCCTTTGGCAAAGAGCGATTACCCGTAGTAGACATAATAGAAGTTAGGCTAGTTACTCTATTGGGAGATTTCAAAGCGATACATTGAGCAATCATGCCGCCCATAGAGGCACCAACAAGATGAGCTTTATTTATATTTAACGCGTCCATCAGGGCTAAAGTATCGTCAGCCATATCATCAAGTAGGTAAGGCGCATGCACTTTTTTGTTAAATAAACTGTTGCCTATAAAATCCCACATACTTGGCACTGGTAAGTTTGTCATCCAGGTGCTTTTACCAATATCCCGATTGTCAAAACGAATGACTCTTAACTTGTTACTGGCTAGTAATTGACAGAATTGATCGCTCCAATGAATCATTTGAGTGCCCAAACCCATAATTAAAATCATCGCAGGGGCTGCGGGATCGCCAAAACTGTCATAGGTAATTTGCAAACCATTAGCACCGGCTTGCTGAGCCGTATGGTGCTGAATGTTATCAACTATCATAACTGTACCCCGGGTTGCTGACCATCAGTATGCGGCTGTTTCTTTGGAGTTTGTTCGTATGGTAGCCATTCGCCTTCATTCTGCGCCAGGCGGTTAGCCACTATCCACAGTACTTGGCGGTTATGCCCTAGGCCTAAATGACTGCCTTTTACTTCAATATTCTCAGCTTCATCTGCAAAATCAATGCTTGTGTTCATGCAGGCTTGCCAATGTGCTACGCCGTCAGTACGAGAATAAATCGCTGATGTGGGCACTGGCGGCGGCGTTAGCATGTCTACCATTACTTGCGGGTTTTTACTTACAATGTCCCCATTAATCATGCCGAACAATTTTGTTACCAAAGATACAGAGCCACCGGGTCCATTAAACGGGCTACCAAGAGTAATGACTTGACGCACATGATCCGGCAACAAACGCGCAATTTCTCTGGCCAATATGCCGCCCAGGCTCCAGCCTACCAAGCTGACCTTTTTATCATGTTTAAGCGCCAGCTCTATTACGCGATCTAACAGCGCATCACTTAACACATTCTTTCCACCAACAATTTCGGTGCCCAAGTTGCGTCCAAGCCCCCAACCATAGGTTTGGTAACCCTTAAGATCTAAAAAAGTGCGTATGGGTTTTGTACTAGCGTCACTAGCTAAAAATCCAGGTAGCACCATCACGGGATGATTGTCGCCTTTTGGCGCACGTAACAAAAAAGGCATAAACATACCGGTCATACCCAATTCAATTAAACTTCTACCCTCTCCAAACATGTGAACTAACGACGGCTTGGGTAACTTTAAAATTGGTACTGCTCTACTCATAATACTTCCTAAAAAACGAGTTAATCTTGATCTAAAAAATTTTTGAGAACCGCAGCTTCTTTCATTTTTTGTTGGGCGGCCTCCTCTAGTTCGTTCGCACTTTGGCGAATGTATCGGGTGAAGTCATCCAAATCAGGCATCAGATTAGCCGCACTTGTAGGACTAATAGAAATTGTGCCGTTATAGCTACAAATTGGCATAATGAGACCCATTCCATCAAAAATTGGCGCAGTACCCATTGTCACAATTAATTTGTGTCCGGCCAAATACAGCGGAATTTGCGGGCCTGGAACATTGGTAATAACAACATTAAAGAAAGGGTTGTGACGTTTTGCAATGGCAGCGCGCGTATAAAATCGCGCAGCAACAGCCGCTAAACCAAATGGAATTAATTCAGCGTAGCCCATCAAACTTTTAGCATCAATTGCTTCTTGGTAGAGTTTACCAATCACAGTATTGTGATAGATTTTCTCTAATCTTTTAATTGGATCTTCAATATCTGTAGCAAGCTGCACATACATGGCAGACACCTGATTACCCATGGCATTTTTTTCTTCACCCGTGCGCGTAGAAATCGGCACCATGGCCACTAAAGGCTTGTCAGGCAGCTCATTTTTTTCCAACAAATAACGCCTTAGTGCACCTGCACAAATGGCAAGAATCACATCATTTAATGTTGCGCCTTGGACCACTTTTCGCAAGGCCTTGACCCGATTAATGTCCAGTATTGCAGAATTCCATACCCTTGCCGACTCAACCGTATCGTTAAAACGCGTCTTTGGTGCACTAAAGGGCATGGTAGGAAGTGTAACTCCCTGACTGCGTGTCAAATATCCAGCTTTAAGAGTAGATTTTCCGGTATCCCACAATAAGCCTGGTAACTTACCAGGACGAGTTAAAAAGTGGTAGGCACTCTTGGCCATAAGGTCGACAGAACCCGGTATTTCTTCTATTACTTTTGGCAGTGCAGGGGTGACCGGTCGAGGTTTAGGTGATACATCATATAGCATGGTCATTAAGTCTGCGCCGGATTTCCCATCAAAACCAGCATGGTGGACTTTACTTATCATTGCTACCGATCCCTTGGGAACCTGAGGAATGGAATCTAATCCCTCAACAAAAATAAACTCCCAAAGAGGACGTTCACGATCAAGTTGCTGGGCAAATAAACGGGACGCCAAGTAGCGTAATTCCTTCCAGCCACCTGGGCGCGGTAGTGCAGTTCGATGCAAATGCAGGCTTAAATCAAAATCTGGGTCTTCTACCCAATAAGGCCTATCCAAACTCATTGGGACCATGGCTAATTTTTGCGTAAGTTTATCCACGTTATGCAGTCTGTCTTGGACAAATTGGCGAAAATCATCAAACTTTAGCGATCCTTCTATAATTGACACCCCACCAATATGCATTGGTATTTTTGGTGTTTCAAGATATAAGAATGAAGCATCTAAACCGGATAACTCTTCCATTTTACCTCCATTTATTTAAGTATCGAACTGTCGCGTTAACAATATCTTAAACGACATTAACTTTTTATTTACAAATATCAACTCATATTTAATAATGGGGAATTATCAATCATTATTAAGTATCTAAAAAGAAACGGTTTTTATTCTGAAGCGATTATAATATAAGCGTTTATTTCTCAGGTATATTCTTGCATATCTATTATAGGTTAAAAGGGTTCTGTGAAAGTCGCCATCATACCCATAAAAAAAACCGGCTTCGTAAAGCCGGTTTTTTTATGGGTTAAGCGCGCTTAGCTTTATTTATCTGACTATTTGTCTCTTAGTTCTCTGCGCAGTATCTTTCCAACGTTACTTTTAGGAAGCTCTTCTATAAACTCAACCTTTTTCGGAATTTTATAACCCGTCAAGTGCTTACGACAATGAAGAATTAAGTCTTTTTCAGACAAGTCTGGATTTTTACGCACGACCACTAATTTCACTATTTCACCAGAGACCTCGTGAGGCACGCCAATGGCGGCGGCTTCTAAAACATCTTCGTGCATAGCAGCAACTTCTTCAATTTCGTTTGGAAAAACATTAAAGCCCGAAACCAAAATCATATCTTTTTTGCGGTCAACAATATAAAAGTAACCATCTTCGTCACATTTTGCTATATCACCCGTAGCTAACCAACCGTCAACTATCATTTCATCGGTTGCTTCTGGGCGGTTAAGATAGCCCTTCATCACCTGAGGCCCCTTAACCAGCATTTCACCCGCTTCTCCCATGGCGACTTCATTGCCATCGTCATCTACCAGTTTTATATCAGT
>JBLHMY010000155.1:0-6356 GCA_047621065.1 Glaciecola sp.
GCTTCTATAAAATTATCGAGTACTGTATTGTGAAACTTACCCATTGCAATATTTCC
Organism: Glaciecola sp.; assembly: GCA_047621065.1. Classification (GTDB taxonomy): domain Bacteria; phylum Pseudomonadota; class Gammaproteobacteria; order Enterobacterales; family Alteromonadaceae; genus Glaciecola. The sequence continues at coordinate 57 of JBLHMY010000155.1, forward strand.
CAGCTCGGCGGCGCACACCGCTAAGCCATAGTGGCCGGTAAGTGACGTATAGTTTATATCCAACAGTTGTTCATTTGTGCGCAAGCACTGTTGCCATTGTTGGCTTTGCATATAGCTTTGAGATAGCAGTTTTGCGCGCTGTTCTTGATCACTTTGAGGGTTGTAGAGTGACGTTAGCGGAAACACACGAATAAGGCTGTCGTAATCGCTTGCCTCGGCTTGTTGGCTTTTTATGTTGCTCACAAGTAGCGCATAGTCATTGTCGCTTTTTTCGTAATTTAATACCTTAGCGGCTTTTTCAGCTGTACTAGTACAGCCATATAAGCACACCAAAGAAATCAGCACTAAAACATTTTTTATACTTTTCGACAATTGCTATTACTCACAACATGTTGTTTTAACAACTAGCTATTATTACCCAAGCTATCATTACAAATAGCTATCTAAACTGGCTTTCATTGGATTATATCTGTACTGTAAATTAAGCTAATGACCTTACACCACCAAGCACATTGGCAGCCAGCATTGTGTTCATTTAACCATACTTTTAACGATGCAAGGTAGTTTTCAATGGTCGCTGCATTCATATCAGGCTTTGACGTATACGCCCTAACAACCAATAAAACTTAGCATAACAACCACGTTTAATAACAGCAATAACTAAGCTATTGTCATTATTGTTCTCACTGTGATATTTATAATTGATGCTACTGTGGCTAAGTATACGCTTTTGCAAAGGATTCGTTAATAGCTATTAAACCTGAAATAGCGAGCGAATTAAAACGCTTATTCACACTATGATATTTGTATACCACTAATTAACAGTGCTTAGGTGTATACCATTGCTTGGTCTTGCATGGTGAGGTAGGCTTTGGCGCTTTACGTTAGTTGATGTAAATATATTAAGTTAAATAAATAACAAGGAGTAAGGCCATTGGATCCCAAAAGGCTGGCAAATATAGCGATATTTGAACTAGTAAGGCTATTTTTGACAAAGCGCGGCTTGTTGGCGGTTGTCGCATTTGCGATTTGCTGGCTGTTAATTTTAAGTAATTTGGTGAACCAAGCTGCTCCCATATTAAACTCGCCTGAAGTCTCCGAGTTTTTGGATGGCGTTTTTGGTGTTATCGGCCTAAGCAAACTTTTAACCTGGCCTGAAGCAGAGTTGGCAATTTATTGGTTAATTGCGCTATACAGCTTCCCCAGTTTTTGTCTGTTTTTATGCGGCGATCAAACCGTTGGCGATCGCCAGCGCGGGACTTTGCGATTTTTAACCCTGCGTGCCACCCGAACCGAAATATTAGTAGGCCGCTTTCTTGGACAAGTATTAATTTTGGCGGTGCTGTTGAGCCTTACCATAATGGCAACGCTCGCTATGTTGAGCTATCGTGACCCCGCACTTTTTGTGTCAGGCTTATCGCGTAGTATTGTATTGTTCATTTACCTCATTATTTCGGTTATGCCTTTTATTGCATTAATGAGTTTTGTAAACACCTTTGCAAGCTCGGCAAGATTAGCTTTTGTTTTTGCAATACTTTTTTTTGCTGGAGGAAATATTATTATTAGTTTACTAACGTGGCAAGTACCTGCATTAGAAGTATTGAGTTTGATTTTTCCAGGCTATCAGTTAGACCAAATGGCGGGGCAAAATGCGAGTGTTTTGCTGGGTATTGGCTTGCCCTTGTTGCAAAGCGCAATATTACTTATTTGCGCACAACGACTATTTGCAAGGAGTGCAATATGAGCACATTAATAAGTGCATCTGGTTTAACTAAGCATTATGGACCTAAACTTGCGCTCAATAATGTGAGCTTTGAAATAAATAAAGGTGCGCCAGTTGCGCTAGTGGGCCCTAACGGCGCTGGGAAAACAACCTTATTCAGCCTGTTGTGTGGGTATATTTTCCCTAGTGCCGGAAGCTTAAGTATTTTAGGCAATACAGCGGGTAATAGCCGCTTATTCGGTCAACTAGCAGCGTTACCGCAAGATTCGCAGTTAGACCCTCGTTTTAGCAGCCTTCATCAACTGACTTTTTATGGACAATTACAAGGGTTCAGCAGAGCAAAAGCCAAACAAGAAAGCCTCAGAGTTCTTGAACTTGTTGGTTTAAGCGATGTTGCCAATCAACATCCTACAGACTTGTCTCACGGTATGCGCAAGCGCGTTTCAATTGCGCAAGCACTCTTTGGTGAGCCACAAATAGTGATGCTTGATGAGGCTACAGCAGGGCTTGACCCAATACATGCTCGTGAGGTACGAGAACTAGTTAGTGCCTTAAGTAGCGTAACCACCTTTATATTAAGTTCTCACGATTTAAGCGAACTTGAAAGGTTGTGTGGTCAAGTGTTGCATTTAGATCAAGGGTTATTGACCGAGCATAGTGTTGAGCGTGGCGCGCGCGCCACAAACAATAACCACTTTATTACCTTGCAATTAACACAGCAATACCAAGGAATTGAACCAATTCTCCAGAAATTGCAAAACGTTAGTCATGTTTACATGAGCCAAGCTAAGGAGTATGTCATTGAATACACAGCGTCAGCGCAGGCTTTTGATATTCAGTTGCTAAAATGTTGCCATGAACACGGCTGGCAATACCGGCAACTTATAAATGGAAATACTTTAGAAAATCAAATTTTTCATAAGGAGTAAGGCTAGTGCAATGCTTGTTTCGTTGAAAATTCGTTTAGCTTGCTGGAACGTCCGATACTGTTGAAGATATTACAAAGCTTCCACAAAGTAATACTGAAATGGGTAAGGCAATAAACCAACCGTTTTTTGATTTATTACTAACATGTTCTCCAGCTTCAGTGCGTTGATAAAATGCTTTATGATAATGAAACGAAATTTTATATTCTAGCAACAAGAATAACCAAATAAGCACCAATTGCAGATGTAGCCTTCACCCGGATGCGCTTTCAATAGCAACTGCCGATGTGTTTTGTTTGTTTAATTTACTTTCGACGCGACCTAATTCTTGTTGAGTAACGTTGATGTTTCTATCCATATCAAAGGTTCTTCACGACGGGTTAATGTCCTTATTCGTCTACCCATTTACTTCAATCGAGCTGTGAAATTTCTTTAACATGCAATTCAAAACCACCGGGCTGTCCATCGGCCAGCACGAAGCCAAGTTGGGTGATATCCGGAAAGGTTAAATCTTTAGCGTTTCTTATCAAGCGTCCTCTAAACTGCGCGGTAAAATCTTTTTCAGTAAAAGTGATAGTTTGCCACTCTCCTTTTACAGTCGAAAACGCCTTCACATAAGCCACGCCATCCATATACCTGTTGGTACGTAAACGAAACTGATAGTTACGACCGTCACCTCTCACCACAATTTGCATCGTTTTATTCGCCTGCCAATTCACTGGTTCATAAATGCGACGAATAGAGGCGAAACCGCCATTGTTGCGCATAGACAAATTTCCTAAAAATTGCATATGATCATCAGCAAATATAATGTTTGCTTGAGAACGCCCGCCCATTACAGTGTCGTTTACAACAACCCAGTTGTTAATCTCGGTCGCCTGCGATATTTGCACACCACTTATTTCGTTTTTTTTAGATATTTGCGCTTGAGTAGCAGCCATTGCTTGTCCCGCCATAGAGAAATTTACACCTACGCCCACAGCAAAAATGATTAATAATGAATGTAGCCGTCTTGCGACTTGTTGAATAATGTAAGTTGTCATGAGTATTGGCAATTGTTTGCGATATTGTTTTTATGTATTACGAAGCAAGTTCGATCATAAATCTTTAATAAACAGTCCCAGGAAAATTACCAAGAAGTCACATTCAGTTTACATAACGCTGAAACACAGGCTTATGCCAACAAAGTTAAAAGACTAATTGCAAAACGGTGTAATTAATCTAAATAATTAATGGAAACTAGATAGATGCAACTAAAAATGATTTACTGGCGTAATAAATAAGTAGTATCAATAATAAAGTTAGGAGTTAGGCATGTTAAAAAAATCATTACTTCCTGTGGCAATCATTTTTGTTTTGGTTAGCTGTGGCGGCAGTAGCAGCCAAACTCCCATTGAAAGTGGCTTTGAAAGCTGCAGCGTGCCAGACCAAAACGCTGTATTTTTTGAATTTTTGCAAAACACCTATCTTTGGTACGACCAGCTTCCCACCTCTATTAACCCAGAATCTTATAGTTCAGTAAACGAAATGTTAGATGACGTTAGGTTCGAAGACGACAGATTCTCAGGGTTTCAAGCAAAGCAGGACTTTGATGACTTTTTTGAAAATGCTACTTTTGTCGGATTTGGTTTTAGTAGCGATACCGCTTCCAACCCAAATGCTTATATAGTGCGTTATGTGTTTGAAAACTCTGCCGCCCAGCAAGCAGGCTTAAGTAGAGGTGACAAACTTACCAATATCAACGGCTTTAGTGTTCCTGAAATACGCGCACAACAGCTAAGTAACGAAGCTGTGTTTGGTCCAAATGAAGAAGGCTTTACGATAGATATCACTTTTATTAAACCAAGCGGCACGTTGGTAGAAACACAAATGTCAAAAGTTGCGGTAACAACGAATACCGTATTTGCTACACAAGTGTTTTCTTCTAATGTTGGCCAAGTTGGCTATTTGTCCTTTCAAAATGGTTTTATTGAACCTTCAAACGAAGAACTTGATACTTCATTTACACAATTGGCGAATGAACAAGTAAGCGAACTCATTGTGGACCTTAGATACAACGGCGGCGGGCGTTTAAGTGTTGCCGGTAACCTAGCATCGTATATAGTTGGTAGCCCCGCGGTAAACAATATTTTTACCACACTTGAATTTAACGACAAAAACAGCGACCGAAATTCTTCAGTACGCTTCACTGATAAAATTAATGCCTTAGATTTGACGCGTGTGGTAGTGTTAACTACCCCTAATACTTGTTCTGCTAGCGAACTCATCATCAATGGTTTGTCGCCACATATGGAAGTAGTTACTATTGGCAGCAATACATGTGGCAAGCCTGTTGGTCAAACCCCCGACGAATACTGCGATGTGGTGTTATCGGCAATTAATTTTAGAACGGTTAATTCGCTAGGCCAAGGTGATTACTTCGACGGCTTAACGCCTACCTGCGCAGTGCAAGATCAAATTGTTGCTGATTGGGGAAGTCTTGACGACCCAGTTTTTGCCGAAGGACTTAACTACCTAAATACCGGAAACTGCAGCCCTGCTGTTAGCAATCGTGCTACTACAGATATAAGTAAAACCAATGTTTCTCAACAAGATCAGGCACCAATAAATTATCAACAATTGTTAACAGAGCATCTACATTAAGGTGTTTACACTCCATGCATAAGCTACTATAAAAATGCTATTACCCTTCTATGCGCCCAACTGGCACTTTCCAGACATAAGGAAATAAGCTTACTCCATATAGCTTGGCGTCATAATTTGTCCTTCAAGCACTGTGTAAGTTTTTAGATTGCTTGATAATACTGGGTATTATCCTACTGGTAACAGAATCGCCATAGCCGACATTAACCGTTATCTATTGACTGGCAAGGAGTCACATTTAGCTGTACAAAATTAACTAAAAATACTGTTCAATACTTTGCTGTAAACTTGCTGCTGATATTCCCCCCGTATGACTGTACAATAAGGCTCCGTTAGCGTCAAAGAACAGCGTGACCGGTAAGCTAAAAAGACCCTTATTAGTTGCTATTTCTCCTCTGCGATCTAATAGTACATGCTCAAAATTTAATCCTTCACGCTGCAAAAATTGCTGCACAATTTCGCTTGATTCACGCTGATTTAGCGAGATGAACGTCACATCACTATTGCGTCGCTCAAGCTCCTCTAATACTGGCATTAACTGTCGACAAGGCGAGCAAGAACTAGCCCAAAGGTTGATAACAATTGGCTGCTGGTGACTAATGTCGGTTATTTTTACCGATTTGCCATCCAGTTGCATAAAGTTACTATTAGGTAGAACACTATGTGAGCGGGCTAAAGTAATAACAAAACTAAAAGTAGCGTATATGCCTACCATTGTTAACACGCCAAAAAGTGATGCCTTTAACGCGTTACCTTTATTTTTCATTGTGCCTAGAAGCGCTACTAGCAAGCCAATAGAGACGCTGATTAACATCAATAATGGCGATATAGATAAAGCAAAAAAACCAAGGTTAATAGCTATCAAAGTGACCCTAAGTCACGACGGTCTTGTTCAACAAACAGTGAACAAGCACCCTCTTCTGCGCCGGTTAAAGTAGAACGCATACCGGCAAATAATTCTCTCCCCATACCTTGATGGCTTAACGTCAAGTCTATGCTCGCTTGTGG
>JBLHMY010000156.1:0-6306 GCA_047621065.1 Glaciecola sp.
GGCAGGCCATGCCAGCTTCAGATTTGAAAAATAAAGCGAGCAAAATAGATCAGCATTTAAACAATGCTAGATTTCAAACATTGCTACACGGCGACGCCAAACTCGCGAACTTCTGTATCCATGTTACTAAAGCGCAAGTAGCTGCCGTTGATTTTCAATATGTTGGTTTTGGTGTGGGCATAAAAGATCTCGTTTACTTTTTGGGTAGTTGCTTAGATGGGAATAAATTACAAAGGTATACACCGGGTTTGCTCGATATATACTTTAGTGCCTTAACTAAAGCACTAACTCTAGTTCCAAGGAATGTTTGGGAGCCTCATTCGCAAATTGACTTTGGTCAATTAGAAAAAGAGTATAGAGCTTTATATTCAATTGCTTGGGCGGATTTTGAGCGTTTTTTAATAGGCTGGTCACCCAGACACATTAAGTTAAATCAGTATTCTTGTGAGCAAACGAGATTAGCCCTATTAAAAATAAGCTCACTATAGTAATAAAATCAGCTATTTATATTATTTGAGTATACTTACAAATACTTTTGTATCAGCGACGTATCACGTACATTCTTTTTTTTTTGTATAATCTGTTTTAGATAAAACCTAGACCGGAAAAGTAAAATGTTGAAAAAAATACTAATATCCTTCGCTTGTCTTGCTTGCTTTAGTCTATCAAACACTGCTAATGCATCACTTGAAGACCAGCTCGCCAACATTTGCGCAATAGTAGAAGCCGACGACAAAAGTGAGTTACGCAAGAAAATGAGAAATGTAGAATCTAACTATTCAATTAAGCTAAAAGATTACTATGGCGGTATATCCTGCGGCAACAATAGTTTGATTAGAGTCGCTATTTTAAACAACGCGGCGGAAACTGGTGCGTTACTAGTTAAAAAAATGCCCAAGAAATCCTTGGCTGAACCCGAAGCCGATGGCAAAACGCTACTTGCATGGATAAACGACGAAGGTCTAACAGATAACCCTGTTGCCCTTGCTGTTAAAGAAAGACTGTAAACGTATTATCACCTGTTGATAAACCACTCAACATGGTAGGCAAAAGGACTTTGCCATTTTGTGACCTCCCTTGGGAGGTCATTCTTTTTATGATACTTGTTTGTCAGCTTGAACTTAGACCTTACTTGCTTCACCAAGCAGTAATTACTGCAAAGCTTTCTGGCTAAAGATATTTAGCCAGCCTAACCGTGACCTTGTGCATGAATGCCTGCCACTGCGGGGCAAGCGATGGGTCTTGAAAAGCTCTGCTGGCCAATGCCATGCACGCGTGTGGATTCTCGGTAGGAAGCTGCAATTGCCGTAACGCCCATATTTGTTTAATTGATATGGGTGAGTCATCGCGATGAAGTAATATAATTTCATCGCCTTTGGATATTTCCCCTTCTTGTAACACGCTGTAATACCAGCCTGTTATTGCATGTTTGGCTACGTATAAATCTATTTTTCCCTGACCGTATCGCTGGTTTATTTTAGAACAGGGTGCTCTTGGCGATACCACTTTTAGTATAGCGCTGCCTATTTGATATTGGTCACCTATAAATACATTGCTTTCGTTCATGTTAGGTGCAGAAATATTTTCGCCAATGCTGCCAATAATAATTCGCTCAGCAGCATTTGGAAACGCCTCAGTAATGCTCAAGTAGCTTTGTTGAGCGAACTGATGTAAAGCCATATAAGGTCCACCGTGGAGCTTTTTATTACCTTGCTCGTCTTCAATAGCGCCTTCGTATTTTACATGTAATGTCGTGTGCGACATTTTGACTATACTACTAGGAGACTGCCTGGGCCCAAAAGGTTTGGGCTTTGCTGCAAATAAATGTTCAACTATCGAAAAGCTATTCATAAAGCGATATCTTTGAGGATGGGTTATGAGCTTGTATGGTAAAGTGAATTCAACTTTTGAGCAAATATACAAATAAAAACCAATAGTTTTTATTTGAGCTGTGCAAACCTTTTCAAACTACTTCGCGACAAATACTATGAAGCCAATAAATAATAACGATATATGGATACATATTTGAAACTGGTCGATGAGCATAGCAAACATCAGGCTACTGAGAGTCAGTTGATTGTTATGGCACAAGCACACAACAAAGAGGCATTTAAAGCCTTATACCATATGCATCTTCCTAAGGTGTATGGACTTTGCTGGCGTTTATGCGCAGACAGGTCGCAAGCTGAAGATGCTACACAAGAGGTTTTCATTCAGGTTTGGCAAAAAATTGGCAATTTTAAAGGCGACAGTCAGTTTTCTACTTGGTTACATAGTGTTTCAACTAACGTAACAATATCTTACATACGCAAGCAAAAAGGCTGGTGGCAAAAAATGCTGAATATAGAGGCGTCGAATATTCATGAGCAGACAAGCGAAGCGTCTATTGCCGACACCGATATTGAAAAGTGGATATTGCGATTACCACAAAGAGCAAGGTGGGTATTTGTACTGCACGCTATTGAAGGTTATCGACATGAACAAGTTGCCGATATACTGGGCATTGCGGTAGGCACTAGCAAAGCGCAGTTTCATCGAGCTAAGCATTTAATTGAGGAGTGGATGGATGAGTAAGATTAAAAAACCGTCTATTGAAGAACACATTACAGCGCTTAATAAGAAAAAAAATCCTGAGCGTGATTTGTGGCAGGGTATTGAGTTTGGCTTACAGCAAAATACAATTACGAACGTGGTCACGCAATCAAGGAAAAATAAAGGTTCTAAACAAGCTGGCTTAAAAGGAGTAAGTACCAGGCCTGCTTTTGCAATAGCCGCAAGTTTAGTGATGGCTTTACTGGTGGGCTACTTTAGTTTTCAAACTGGCCGAGTAGAGTCAGGGCAAGCGCTAATAATGCAAATGAGCGAGCAGCACAGTGTGCAAAAAGATGCGTTATTGACCAGCTTGCAAGGGCAACCTACAACAACACAAAATTGGCAGCAACAATTGGCAGAATTAGACGAAGCAGCAGTTGCTATCAAAAAAGCGCTAGAAAACGAACCTAACAACGCTGCCCTTCTAAAGATGCTTCAGCGAGTATATGAACAACAAATTGCGTTAATAGAACGCGTTCATGCACCAGCATGGCAACAAATTTAAATAAGGTAAATAGATGAAGAAATTACACTTTACAAAATCCTGTTTGTGCTTAGCTGCCATATTTAGCACACTATTTTTAGCTTTTTCAACAATTGCTTTTGCCAATGAACTTGTCAACAAAACACTCGATGTGAGCCGAGATAGTTTAATAGAAATAAAACATGTGTCGGGTAAAGCCAAGATTATTGGTTGGGATAAAAATAAAGTTAAAGTAGAAGGTGAACTTGGTGATAAAACCCAAACCTTTAGATTTGAGCGCGACGGTAAGTCGGTTATTATTGAAGTGGATGTAGAAAAACACGGTAACGGATGGGGTTGGAATAACAACAGTGGCACTGGCGACGATTTGGTCATTCATGTGCCCAACAACAGTCGTATAGATTACCATTCGCCTAATGCCGATATGTCGATAGAAGGTATTTTTGGTGGCGCCGACATAGACATGATTAATGGCAATTTAAACGCAAATAACCTTACCGGTAAAATAAGTCTTAAAACCGTTAATGGTGATATAAGAGGTACTAAGTTAGCCGGCGAGCTTACCCTAGATGCGGTTAATGGCGACATTAATTCCGACCATATAAAAGGCGATACAATAAAAGTAAACACAGTAAATGGCGACATAAAAGTGAACTCTGTAGCCAAAGACGTACGAGCAGAAACGGTTAACGGTGATATTGAATTTACATTAGGTGATGTACGTGAAATAAAAACCAATACCGTAAACGGCAGTATTGAAATGGAACTGAACCTAATTGACGGCGCTACCGTTAGAGCAAGCTCTGTTGCCGGTGGTATTAAACTTGCCTTCCAAGAAGGCGTACAGGCCAAGTTTGATCTTGAGGCACATGCCGGTGGCAATATTAAAAATCGTATTACTGGTGAACAAGCAAGTAAAGCTAAATATGGTCAAAGACAATGGTTAGAATTCTCAACCGGCGAGCCTACTGCTTGGGTCGATGCGTCAACGGTAACTGGACGTATTGAGGTAAAACTAAGACCTTAGTTAGTGTTTTGCGCACTGCTTGTTAAATTTGCTTACAATTTAAGGCCAAAGTGCAGTAAATTTGACACATTTGTAGTGCTAATATTAATCTCGCAGGTGACAGCAGTTTGCAGTAATTTATAAACAACATGTTTCTAAGACTAACAATACATATCGTATTAAGGACGTAACAATGAATATTAATTTATCAAATACAAAAAAGGTACTTATGTTTTTAGCATTAAGCGTGCCTATTAGCATGGCTTGGGCAAATACCATTGCAGCGCCTATTCAGGGCCAAGAGGTAACACAGGGAGTCGCTGATTCAGTTGACAAAATAGTTGAGAAAGATGAAGATCTTGAAGTTATTGGCGTAGTGGGTGAGCGCTCTTTAACTTATTTTCGCGTAGAAATGGAAAAAGCTGAATTAAGTTTTTATGATGTGTTTAATTCATTAGCCGACGACTCTAAATTCAGAGTGCAATGCCGTCGTCAGAAGCGGGGCGGCAGTAACATCAGCACTAAGGTGTGCCATCCACAATATGTGCTAGATCGCATGGCCCAAGAAACTCAAGATGCATTAGAGCGTGGTTCACCTTTTCCATCTTTTGAGGATATTGAATTTTCAATGGCAAAAGAGCGTGAAGAGTCTATGGCATATGTTGAGAAAGTAGTCACTGAGAATCCGCAGTTACTTGAAAAGCTCATGGTATTAAACGAAAGACAAGCAAAGTATGAAGCGGCGAAGCTAAGTAATTAAGGTAAATAGATGGTGGCCACAACTCTGCTTTATGCAGAGTTGTGGCCATAGTACTGGCTTCACTATAAAGTTATTTGGATTAACCCGCCCACCGCTTCACTCGCCCTAAAAGCCCTTAAACCGATAAGTACAAATGAATTGCTTGTGCTTGTTAATTGAGCGCGACTATTAACGATATGAGTAATTATTTTGTCTAATTCTGACAAGACAAATTGCTTAGCTTAGCGCATAATAAGGTCTCGTTTTTTTTTCTTAAGGACTCGCGTGGCGCAGGCACCAAATCAACCCTCTTTTAGTCGACCAAAAGAGAAATCTCAAGACGACGATATTGCAAAACTTAATACGCCACCGCACTCTTTAGAAGCAGAGCAAGCAGTATTGGGCAGTATTATTCAATCGATAGACGCTTGGGATAAGGTAGCCGAAATCCTCATTCAAGAAGATTTTTATAACCGTTCTCACCGAGTCGTGTTTACCGCAATCACGCGCTTAATTGCTAAGAATAGCGCAGCTGACCCCATTACTCTAAAAGCCGAGCTTGAGCTTCATAACCAACTCGATGATGTAGGTGGCTTTAGTTACTTAGTTAATTTAGCTCGTAACACACCGAGTTCTTCAAACATTACCGCTTATGCAAACATTGTGCGAGAAAGAGCCGTAGTGCGAGAGTTAATAGGCGCTGCTAACGATATTGCCGATGTTAGTTTTAATCCACAGGGTCGTGATAGTAAAGAGCTACTTGATTTAGCTGAAACCAAAGTATTCGAAATAGCCGAAAAGAGAACCGCGGCTAACGAAGGGCCTATAAACGTTTTTACAGCCTTGCAAAAAACCGTAGGTCGTATTGAAGAGCTTGCAAAATTAAAAAAGTCCGTTACCGGTGTCTCAACCGGCTATACCGATTTAGACAAGAAAACCAGTGGTTTGCAACCATCCGACTTAATTATCGTTGCTGCACGTCCGTCAATGGGTAAATGCATAGTGTCGGGCTCTACTTTAGTTGACCCATTGTCGGGTGCAATAATTACCATAGATGAAATGGTCAAACATGAGAAACGCGAACTTACATCTGTAACAAACGAATTCACCTTAATTCAAGCGCGAGTGAGCGAATTTGTAGACGACGGTGTTAAGCCTGTTTTTGAAGTAATGACTGCGTTGGGTCGGAATATACAAACCACTATCACGCATCCGTTTTTAAGCGGAAATGGTTGGCAACCTTTAGCCAATCTTTCACCTGGGGAATCCATAGCAGTGCCAAGGGCGTTGCCCATATTTGGTAAGCATATTCTTACAGATGCAGACATGAGTGAGCAGATAGACCTTATTGTTAACGAGCAAGGTATATTAGCCATCCCAAAGTGTATTTTCAGTTTAGAAAAATCATCATTAAGCCAATTTATCCATCAGTTGTTTGTTAGCAATGGAAAGCTTTTACTACGGGATGCTAGCCAAGCCCAACTT
>JBLHMY010000157.1:0-6292 GCA_047621065.1 Glaciecola sp.
TGTTACCTACCTTTCATACCAACAAAAGCCAATATCAAAGTTATTTACTTGAAGCCGATGTAGAAGCAGACTCTGAGCTGATTGGTAAAACAGTTGAAGACAATCACTTGCGTAACCTACCTGAGCTGTTTTTAATTGAAATAGTGCGCCGTAAAAAAGTCATCACGCCGGTAACCCCCGATATGACAATTGAAGAAAACGACAAGCTCATATTTACCGGTAACATTAATAAAATTGACAGTATTGGTCATATTAAAGGCCTCACTATGTTTGCTGAAGCAAATGGCCTCATAAACGACCAGTTGACTGAAGTAATTGTGTCGAATCGCTCAACCATCCGAAATAAAACCCTCAAACAAGTTGGCTTTAGAGCGTTGTTTGATGCCGGCGTTGTGGCTATCAGGCGAGATGGCGAGGCAATTTCAGGCAAATTAGGGGATTTAACAATCCAAGCGGGTGATTTTTTATTGCTGGCAACCGGTAACGATTTTCAGCGCAGGGACAACATATCGAAAAACTTCTTTATTGTGTCTGAACAAAAAATTACCCGTAAATTAACAAAATGGCAGGAAAACTTCACTCTCCTCGGCTTTTTGACCGTTATAGGCCTAGCAGCAAGCTCGGTGATTCCCCTTGTGACGGGATTATTATTTTATGCCGCTAGCCTGGTTATTGTAAAAATATCGGCCGTACAGGAGTACAAACGTAATTTACCGATTAATCTTATATTGGTTATTGTTGGAGCGCTTAGCTTAGCCACTGCTCTTGAAAATTCAGGTGTGATAGAGCTTGGGACAAACTTGCTAACGCCCATACTTGGTGACATGCATCCATTCTATGCCCTTGTAATAGTGTATTTAATGACCGTACTGTTGACTGAATTTGTGACCAACAATGCCGCCGCTGCGCTTATGTTTCCATTTGCCTATGGCTTGGTTACCGCAATGCAGTTACCCATTATGCCATTCGCCCTAGCCGTTGCTTTTGCGGCAAGTGCTAGTTTTATTTCGCCTTATGGCTATCAAACTAATTTGATAGTATTTGGGGCGTCTAATTATAAGTTTTCTGACTTCGTGAAAATAGGCGTGCCCATCTCTATTACCTTTGGGGCAATTGTACTTGCGCTGCTTAACTGGATGTACTTATAGCATAATGATGCGAGTAATTAAGTATTTAATATAGCTGCGATTTATAGCGCCTGAAATCAACCCACTATTACCAACCGAGTAATTGCTCAAAATCATTGTCTAGTTTTTATCCTCTTCTGATTCTGCAATAAATGAGGGAACTTGCACAAAGTATCCAGCCTCATCAACTGCTCTGAAAATAATAAAACAGCGCTTAGTAACCACAGCAGTATCCTTTTTAGGATCGCTTAGTTTCACCGATACGTAAATATGCATGCGGGTTTTCACGGTGTGCACAGCACGCGGGGTAAGGTATAATGATGTCCTCAATTATATTAACTGGCGAAGTTTTGGATAAAATATAACAACTTTCAAAGGCGATGCGCTAATTGATGTACTAAGGTATTCATTAATTGACTAAAAAACTGCATAAAGTTATAAAATATTAGATGATTGGCTATTGATTAACGCTACGTGTTTGGATAACATCAGCATCCTAAAAAAAGGTTGTAGGCAAGCTCGCTTAGCGGAATTGTTAAAACCATCCCAAATTTTGAAAACAAAGAGTACAAAAATGGAACGCATAACCAATTTATCGCATCACCGTAACTCACGCACGTAACCTTTCAGGTATGTGCTTGGAAGGCTATGGTTTCCTTCCCCCGGCGATAAACTAAATGTGGAGCCCTCGGAAGGAAACTTTCGGGGGTTTTTCAATTTAAAGTGAGCTGTATTTATTTTAAATATAGCTCACTGATTATCAAAAATAACAATATTTATATAAGATTATAAGGAAACATCATGAGCGAAAGCACTAGACTTCGTATAGCAGTTCAAAAATCGGGCCGCTTAAGTGACGATAGCATTGCGCTTTTAAAAGCCATTGGAATTAAACTACAAATTAGAGACAGATTGCTTATTGCGCATAGCACCAATCAACCTATTGATTTATTGCGGGTGCGCGACGACGATATTCCTGGTTTAGTTATGGACGGCGTTGTTGATTTAGGTTTTATTGGCGAAAACGAACTAGAAGAAAAAATGTTAGAGCGCCAAGCATCAAAAAAACCTCATGAATTTAAGATATTAAGACGCTTAGATTATGGCGACTGCCGTTTATCTATAGCAGTGCCCACTGAATTTAAGTATGAATCGGTAGCCTCATTAAACGGTAAAAAAGTGGCAACTACCTACCCTTTTTTGCTAGAACGCTTTTTCACTAAAAAAGGCATTCATGCTAAGGCCGTTATGCTTACCGGCTCAGTTGAAGTTGCCCCGCGCGCAGGGGTCGCCGATGCTATTTGTGATTTGGTTTCAACAGGCGCAACCCTTGAAGCAAATGGATTACGTGAAGAAGATGAAGTATTCGTTTCTAAAGCAGTACTTATTCAAAAATCAGACGCTCTTGCACCCGCCAAGCAAGCTCTTATTACCCGTTTGCTGCCACGCATCGACGGTGTACTGCAAGCTAAAGAGAGTAAGTACATTATGCTACACGCTCCTAAGAACTATTTGGAACAAGTTAAATCACTGCTTCCTGGTGCCGAAGATCCTACAGTGTTGCCATTAGCGGGTATAAACGATCGCGTAGCAATTCATGTAGTAAGCTCTGAAACACTTTTTTGGGAAACCATGGAAAAACTAAAGGCCTTGGGCTGTAGCTCAATATTGGTTTTGCCAATAGAGAAGATGATGGGGTAATGCTATGACCATACCACTGGCAATTACTTGGAATGATTTAAGCGAGCCTATGCAAATTGCAGTGCTTGCTCGCCCTGCTTTAGCAGACTCTGCGTTGTTGAAAGACACCGTGAGCAAAATTCTTTTACGTGTGCAAAAAGAAGGCGACAAGGCTGTTCTTGATTATACCCGTGAATTTGACAGAGCTGAATTAAAACAAGGCTTACGTTTACCCGTCGAATTAATAGCTAAGGCTAAAGAAGTCTTAAGCGTTGACGTAATCAACGCAATTGATATGGCATACCAAAATATAAAAACCTTTCATGAAGCTCAAATACCTACCGACATTAGTGTTGAAACCCAGCCCGGTGTGCTGTGTGAGCAAAAGCATGTAGCCCTTGAGGTAGTCGGCTTATATATTCCCGGTGGCAGTGCGCCCTTGCCATCCACCGTATTAATGCTCGGCGTGAGCGCACAGGTAGCCGGTTGTCAATTACCCATATTATGCACACCACCTTCACCGCAGGGTAACATCGCACCTGAAATTTTATATGCAGCGCATAAATGCGGCATTGAACACATTTATTTATGCGGCGGTGCGCAGGCAATAGGTGCAATGGCCTATGGCACAAACTCTATACCTAAAGCAGATAAAATATTTGGCCCCGGCAATAGCTTTGTCACAGAAGCAAAACAACAGGTTAGTAAAGACGTTGCAGGCGCCGCGATTGACATGCCAGCAGGCCCATCGGAAGTTTTGGTGTTAGCCGACAAGCACGCAAACCCAGCATTTGTGGCCTCCGACTTACTATCACAAGCCGAGCATGGACCCGATTCTCAAGCGATCGTGATTGCTGATGATGCCGACTTTATAAAACGAGTACAGCAGCAAGTATTGTTGCAATTACCCAAGCTAAGTCGCCACACTATTGCTGAAAATTCGATTGCCAATAGCCGATTTATTGTCACCGACTCTCTGGCACAGTCAATCGAAGTTACCAATAGATATGCCGCCGAACACTTAATTATTCAAACCCAAAATGCCAGCGAAGTGGCGATGAGAGTAAAGCATGCCGGGTCAATTTTTGTGGGTGAGTTTTCACCTGAATCGGCCGGTGATTACGCCAGTGGCACTAACCATGTGTTGCCAACCTATGGTTATGCTCGCAATTATTCATCTTTAGGCTTGCTTGATTTTATGCGCAGATTTACGGTACAAACTATAAGTCGAAGTGGCCTAAACAGAATTGGCAAGGTCATTATAGATTTGGCCAATGCAGAAGGCTTAGATGCCCATGCAAACGCCGTCGCCTTACGATTAAATAGTTCTAGCGCAAAAGGTAACCACAATGGCTGATTGGCTTGAAAAATTAACCGCCAAACATGTCCGCAGTTTAACGCCATATGAGTCGGCAAGGCGTTTGTTTGCGGCAAGTGAAGGCCAATCGCGGGTATGGCTAAACGCCAATGAATCGCCGCAAGCCGGTGAATACAACATTAATAGTGACTTACTCAATCGCTATCCTGATTGTCAGCCAACAAAGGTACTAGATGGGTACGCTCGATATACGGGCCTAAAACCTGAACAAATAGTGATTACGCGCGGCGCTGATGAAGGTATTGAATTGTTAATTAGGGCGTTTTGCCAACCCGCTCTAGACAAAGTACTTATATGCCCGCCTACCTATGGAATGTATGCGATAAGCGCAAACACATTTAATGTAGGGCTTGAAAAAGTCTTATTAAATGAAGACTTCAGTGTAAACGTTGATGCTGTGAATAACTTTGCAGGTAAGGTTAAACTTGTTTTTTTATGTTCGCCAAATAATCCTACCGGCACCGTTATTACCCAGGTCAGTATAGAAAGCATACTGCAAGCTTTTGCCAATACCGCAATTGTCGTGCTTGATGAGGCTTATATAGAGTTTAGTCCGGCCTCAACACAAACTTATTTGTTGGCAAAGTATCCTCATTTAGTGATACTTCGTACCCTTTCCAAAGGATTTGCACTAGCAGGCATTCGATGCGGGTTTGTGCTTAGCTCGCCACAAATTAAACATGTATTGCTAAAGGTGATTGCACCCTATCCGGTGCCCGACCCTGTTGCACAAATTGCTACACAAGCATTGAGTGTAAACGGTATTAGTAACATGCATGCAAACGTTGAAACGTTAACTACCCAACTAGTTAACCTTAGTGAGCAACTTGGTCAAATAGACGATGTGACGCTTATGGGCAATCAATGTGGTAATTTTGTGTTATTTAAAAGCGTATATAACAAAGTACTTATGCAATACTTGGTTGAAAATAACGTGCTTATCCGCGACCAATCAAAACAAGTGCTGCTTGATGATTGCTTACGAATAAGTATAGGCACAGCCCAGCAGAACGACCAGCTAATACGACTAATAGAGACCTTTTTTAAGCAAAAAAAAGGCAACAATACGAATAATCAAGAGGCAGTATTATGAGTCAGCAGGCCATATTATTTATAGACAGAGACGGCACATTGGTAGCAGAGCCGCCTGTTGATAAACAGTTAGATAGCTTGGAAAAGTTAGTCTTCGAAAGCAATGTAATACCGAACTTATTAGCGCTGCAAAAAGCAGGCTTTACGCTAGTGATGGTGTCAAACCAAGACGGCTTAGGCACCACTAGCTTCCCGCAGGATACTTTTGATGCTCCACACAATGCCATGATGCGAGTATTTAGCAGTCAAGGGGTAGTGTTTGACGATGTTTTAATTTGTCCTCACTTTGATGCAGACAACTGCAGTTGCCGCAAACCTAAACTAGGTCTGGTAAAAGATTACTTACAGCAAGGCAAAGTCGACTTTACACGCTCATATGTCATTGGCGATCGCGATACCGATATTGCATTAGCCAATAATATGGGCATTAAAGGGATTAAGTACGACCCAAGCACTAACAATTGGGATCAAATCTTAAAAGAGCTGACGGTTAAGGCAAGAATAGCGGTTGTAGAGCGCAACACCTCTGAAACCAAAATAAAAGTGGCGGTTAATTTAGACAGCCAAGAAAAATCTGATATTCACACCGGCATGGGCTTTTTTGACCACATGCTTGATCAAGTTGCGACTCACGCAGGCTTTTATTTACAAGTACACGTAAATGGCGATTTACATATAGATGACCACCACAGTGTTGAAGACACCGCCCTTGCCTTAGGTGAAGCCCTTAAAAAAGCTTTGGGTGACAAGCGAGGTATTGCGCGCTTTGGTTTTGTGCTGCCTATGGATGAATGCCGAGCAGAATGTTTAATGGATATTTCAAATAGACCACACTTACAATTTGATGCCGAATTTAGCCGCGACCGTGTAGGCGAAATGGCCACTGAAATGGTGCCGCATTTCTTTCACTCAATTGCGCAATCTATGGGTTTGTCTTTACATTTATCGACAACCCAAGGTAATGCACATCACCAGGTTGAAAGCTTGTTTAAAGTGTTTGGTCGTGCGCTTCGCC
>JBLHMY010000158.1:0-6276 GCA_047621065.1 Glaciecola sp.
TAGTCGTACCCGAGTGACCACCAATAACAGGTACATGAACGTCTGCAGTGCTTTTGCCTTTAAGCTCGGCAATAAAGGTTTCTGAACGGATAACATCAAGCGTGGTTATACCAAACAGTTTGTTCTTATCATAAACACCCTTTGCTTTTAAGGTTTCTGCCGCTATAGCAACGGTGGTATTAACTGGGTTAGT
Source organism: Glaciecola sp. (assembly GCA_047621065.1). Taxonomy (GTDB): domain Bacteria; phylum Pseudomonadota; class Gammaproteobacteria; order Enterobacterales; family Alteromonadaceae; genus Glaciecola. The sequence goes on from JBLHMY010000158.1 coordinate 194, forward strand.
GATAACCCCTATACATGCATTTGGGCAATTGTCTGCACATGCTTCTATTAGATTTTTGACAATACCAGCATTTATATTGAAAAGGTCAGAACGGTCCATACCTGGCTTTCTGGGCACGCCCGCTGGGATAAGTACAATGTCGCTACCCGCTAACGCACCCGCTAAATCATCTTTGCCAAAGCCTGCTACTTTTACATCTGTAGGGATATGGCTTAAGTCCACAGCAACACCCGGTACAACCGGCGCTACATCATATAATGATAATTCAGAACCTGCGGGCAATTGTGTTTTTAACAACAGCGATAAAGCTTGACCAATACCACCTGCGGCTCCTAATACGGCTACTTTCATAGAGTTATCTCCAGTTGACTACATTTGTAAATTGAGCGCGAAGATTAGCCGAAATAACGACAAATCTCAATGATACTATTGTCTCAAGCACCAAATAAACGTTTTTTACCGCAAAAATTGCTTATATAGCGGGCTTACTGCAATATAACTATATTCATAACACTGAGCTACTTAAACACCTATGACCATTAGCAAACAAGATGTACTTATTAAAGCTTTTCGCGAAATTTTAAAAACAGAAAGCTATGGCTCACAAGGCGAAATTGTACTCGCCTTAAAAAACTTAGGCTTTGACAATATTAGCCAGTCGAAAGTATCTAGAATGTTAAGCAAATTCGGCGCGGTACGCACCCGAGATGCTCGCGGAGATATGGTTTATTGTTTACCGCCTGAATTGGGCATGCCTACCGCAAAAAGTCCTTTGAAGCAGTTAGTGCTGGATATTGTGCATAACAACGTAATGGTCATTATTCGAACCAGCCCAGGTGCCGCGCAGTTAATAGCACGCTTGCTTGATTCATTAAGCCATACAGATGGAGTGTTAGGCACTATAGCAGGTGATGATACAATTTTTATAGCCCCTGCCAACATAGCCAAAATTGATGAGCTTAGGCAGCGGGTACAAGATTTATTTGATAGCGTATAATAACTTGCGTTGACGTTTTTTGTACAAAAATTAAAATCTAAGAGATAAGCAACTTAAGCCACCGTCTAATTTTTGAAATTCAGACATGTCAATTTCTCTGATCTTATAACCTAAATTTTTAATAGCGCTTAATGCTTTTGGAAAGCCTTTAGGGACCAGCACAGTGTCGTTAATCCACACACTATTAGCAGCATAGGCTTCCTCAGTTTCAATTTTAATTCGATTAAAGTGGCTAAAGTCGGGATGTGAATACATATCGCCAAACGTTAGCATGTGATTATTTTCTAAATAGGAAAGGCCTGTTTTTAAATGTAAAAGTCCTGACATTTCAACAATAGAACCGCTCAGACCGTGGCGCTCAAGAATATCAATTAATTGCTTAGCGCCTTGGGCATTAGTGCGCTGTGATAAGCCAATATAGTAATGCTTGCCAACCATCATAATGTCGCCTGCTTCTAAGGTTCCTGGTGCCTCAATTTTTCCTGTACTTGGGAAAAATTTATCCAACGCAGCCGCGATATACATAACTTCGCCTTTTCGAGTAGCTGCACCGGGGTGTGTCAATATTGCACATTTTGGCGTAATTAAGGCAACATCTTCTACAAAGCAAGCGTCGGGGTATTCGGCTAAAGGTTCTAACTGGATTACCTTAAGACCGCACTGCTGCAGCGCAAGTATATAGTCTTGATGCTGAGCAAGCGCCAAAACGTAGTTTGGCAGCCCTAAGTTTGCCTCTGTTATCCCATCAAGCATAGACTCACTGGGCTTTCTTACTATTGCATAGGTAAACACATATCATCCTTTTTTTAGCACTTTATATTTGTTTTTCAGAATACTTTTTTCTACTAACATTGTTCGCTAAGCAAATGCCATGGACTGCATCACAAATGCATATTAATGAACAAGTAATACACTTATAATGCCCAACAAACCACAGAGATTGCAACTAAACATATAAAAAGCGCGACGACCAACGCCTGAAGAAAGCGGACGTTTCAAAATCATCATCGAAGGGCAATGAAAACGAAGCGATAAATATCTAGTTTGCGTGACGGGTCAAACTATCTGCTATCAATTGGACCAATGTATATGCGTAATTTTCCATTTATCGTCTTTCTTTTCGAGCGTTATGGTCTCATTCCCAATTCGGTCAACGCTTTTATCTTTGTAGATGCCTTTTACGCTGCTTCTTGATATCGACATTGCTACAACATCGTATTGAGTAACATGGTGTTCAATAGACTCAATTGTCATCGCTTTTAAAAACTTCATATCCGATAGCATATGATGACCGGCATATTCCTGTGCGCTTCTCTCAACACCTTTGCCCTCGAGTATCAAAACATTATCAGCGAGCAAGCTTTGGACAGTTTGCGCATCACCCGCTTCGAGCGCGTTATGAAAAGCCAGCACTGTCTTGCCGGCTGGCGTTTCAAGACCGGAGAACATCGTCTGTTTTGCATTTTTATCGGTCTTATTTCCATGAGAAAATACTACTCCAGTCAATAGAATAAGAGCGAACATTGTAAGGAACTTGGTTTGAATAATGTGTTTCATAAATGTGACCTATTATAAACAGTAAATAAATTGATAAGTTGAACCCACTGCATTACAGGTCCAACCGCTGTTGTGACAAAATTGGTGGTACATAATACCAGCAGGCCAATACAGGCTTCAGCTATAATGGAATGTCGCAGTTTTATATGTCCCATGTCTTTTTGAAGTATGTGAGGAACGACAAAAAACTTATGCACGATTGCAAAAACAAGCAGTAATAGCACGCCAACAATTTTAAGCACAAAGAGTTGACCATAGGCACTTGAAAAAAGAACCTCTATGCTAGGTACTAACAGCACTAACATAACTGTGCCAGCAATCAGCAAGATAGCCACACCCCACGACACGTAACGACCAAAACGGTCCATTACTAAATAAAGCTCATTGTTGCTGAACGAGTAGCTTGCATGTATCAATGGCACAAGGGAGCCAAGCCATGCAAACGCCAGCGCGACATGCAAGGTAATAAGTGTAACACTTCCAAAACCCAGCGTGTTGGTATGCCCAGAAAGGGTAAATGAGATACTTAATAGCAGTATTACTATGAGAGTAAATAGCGGTGATAGCAATGTATATAGGGCGAATAAGGCAGATATAGCCGCATGGGAGCGGGTAAAACGGCCAAAATCATGTAAACTTTTACTGAATAAAGGATTAGCAAAGTTAGTTGCGATGAAGTTGCATCGAAGCTGGTCACCACAGCAAATCGCTGGCTGGCTCATGCGCACTTATTCTGATAAGGACTTACATGTGTCTCACGAAACAATATATAAAACACGCTATGTTCAAACGAGAGGTGCCTTGAAAAAGAGCTTCAACAGTGTTTGCGATCCCAACGGGTCATGAGACGCTCTAAACACGCAACCTTGAAGGGTAAAGGTTTAGGTAAAATAGTTGATGCTGTGCATATCAGTGAAAGAACTCCGGAGGTAGCAGATAGAGCCGTTCCCAGACATTGGGAAGGTGATCTCATTGCAAGTTCAGGGAATAGCTATATAGCAACATTAGTTGAGCGACATTCTCGTTATATCATGTTAGTTAAAGTTGCCAGCAGCAAAACAGCGGCCGTCATCGACGCATTAATTAAACAGTCTGAAAAACTACCTGAAGAGCTATACAAAACGCTCACTTGGGACAGGGGCTGTGAGATGTCTAATCACAAGGCCTTTACTCTAGCGACCCATATTCAAGTGTACTTTTGCGATCCAAAGTCGCCATGGCAGCGGGGTTCGAATGAAAATACCGATCGTTCATTGCGCCAGTATTTTTTTGAAGGGAACGGACCTAAATGTTCATTCTCAGCAGAGATTAAGTCAAGTTGCGAGACAACTAAACGAAATGCCTACAAAAACGTTAGACTATGAGACGCTAGCAGAGCGATTTAACGACTATGTTGCGTCGATCAATTGAGCTCGCAGCTCTGAGCTGCCCTTTAATTCATTTTTACGACAGGCAGGAAACTGCCCATTTGAGATCCTCACCAGATTATCTTGCTGTGTCGGCGAGAAGCACAATGCAAAAGTGCCGCAAACCAAATATAATATATCTTTGGAAACTGATATTAATACTCACTTACAATAAGGTTATTCGTGCGGCATTGGCAAATGGCACTGCGCAGTAATTCAATAAAAAACTCTGACTGTCTGCTTGCTTCGATTCCGGCTAGTTCGCTTGTCCGCAAGTTTTGAGTTCCAAACATTAATGGATTGAATTATTGTGACAATTAGGTCTTAGATTTTTTCAGTTTCAACCTTTGCGAAATTTTTGACAAAATATGAGTATCGTAAATCGCGGGTTGCAAGACGTTTCAGTTTCACACATTAATACACTCGCACATAGATGCTACAAATAGAGGTTTTGCGACCGACTTCTTGTGTAACTGCTAATTACTCTTGAACAGCAACCTCAATTTGTAAATAAAACTGGGAACTACTTAGTTATTATAGTCAAAAGCACTCACTACACTGCCATTGACCCTAATTACTCAACAGTTATTTCTACCCGTAGCGAATATTGTTATACTCTAGTCTTTACACGCTATAAAACTTCTTATGACATACACAATAGACAAAAATGTTCATTACCCAAAGCAACCAATAGCCATTTCTAATTGGCTTTACTTTGTTGCGGTTCTTGTTTTCATCATGGTAGTTGTTGGCGGCATTACGCGACTTACCGAATCGGGACTGTCAATTACTGAGTGGAAGCTTATAACCGGAACTTTGCCACCGCTTAGTGAAGCTGCGTGGTTGTCGGAATTCGAAAAATATAAACAAATCCCGGAGTATATTCAGATAAACGGGCCGGCAGGTATGACCTTAGTAGACTTTAAGTTCATCTATTTTTGGGAATGGGTTCACCGCCTTTGGGGACGACTTATTGGCCTTGCTTTTGCGCTGCCACTTGCTTGGTTTGCATTCAAACGTGCAATACCCCGAGGTTATGCTTTGCGGCTAACTATATTGTTAGTGTTAGGCTCCATGCAGGGGGTGATTGGTTGGTGGATGGTAACGTCGGGGTTAACGCAGCGCACAGATGTTAGTCATTTTCGCCTAGCGACACATCTATTAACCGCACTTCTTATTCTGGGTTTGCTTGTTTGGACTGCTTTGGATCTCCGCCAGCTCGCTAAAGGTCAAAATAAAAAATCAAAACTGACTGCTTTTGGTCTCATAGTTTTTATTGTTTTGTTTCTGCAATTGTTATTTGGGGCTTATACAGCCGGGCTAAATGCGGGTTATGTGTCCAATACTTGGCCCTTGATGTATGGTTCTTTAATGCCGCCAGTAATAGACTGGACGGGTGATTTGTGGACAAAACTCAATAATGACCACTTTATGATTCACTTCATACACCGCTGGTGGGCTTGGGTAACGGTTAGCTTTTTGATTATTTTGGCGTGGCGTACACGAGGAAAGTCCAAAAAAGCATCAATAGCAATTCATAGTGCATATAGCGCTCAAATGTTGCTAGGCATTGCGACTGTTTTGACTAGCGTAAACATAAATTTTGCGGTGCTACATCAAGCGGTGGGCGCGCTGGTTGTTATCTCAACAACATGGGGTGTTCATTTATTAGGCCGCAATACATCAAATGTTGTCAGCATACCGGGCACTAAAGAGTCGCAATAGCGGCTGTGTGCCCCAGCATATAAGAAAAAAATGTCCAAGCGGACATTTTTTATATTCTCTAAAGTCTACAAAGCAGTTGTTAATCGGGCTGGAAATAAAATGCTGTTCCTAGTAGACAAGTTTTTGAAAAATCACGACGAACAACTATAATGCGACAATCCACCCAGCTCAAACAACTCAAACGGCTTCAGCCTATAGTACTTCTCCTCCATATCCTTTGATTGCTCAGCATATGGCTGCGTCATGACCTCCTGTAGCTCTCGAACTAATGAGTAGTTCCCCGCGGCTGCTTGCTGATATGCAGGCACAACAAACCACTCTCTTAGACTATATTTTGGGTTGACGAGTTTCATCTGTCTAGAAAGCTCGTGACGATCGCGCGGCGAGTTGACATTAGT
>JBLHMY010000159.1:0-6272 GCA_047621065.1 Glaciecola sp.
ACTGAATTTGTCAGACCAAGTCGGTATTCATTTGGAGAATCTGCCTGAAGGTTGGCAACTAATTACTATAGGGCAAATTTTAAGTCATACCTCAGGATTGCCAAGTATCCTTTCAGGAAATCTTATAGAACTTGTAGGTGACGGAACTGATATAGGTGCGTGGAAAGAGGTACAAACATTATCAATGCTGAATCAGCCTGATGATAACTTTAGTTATAACCAAACAGGCTATGTCATCCTAGGAAAAATTATTGAAAAACACTTTGGTGAAAGTTATGCCGACACAGTTAGAGCCTTGCTGTTTAATACAGGAATGAATGCTACGGCTCAAAACAGTTTTCGAAGCGATAAAATTTCAGGGCCAGCTCAGCAATACGTGTTTGCTAATAGTAGCTTCCAAGAAATAAAACTCGATTTTCCAACTATTTTATGGCCAGCTGCTGGCATGGCGTCTTCGGCTGAAGATTTGGCTAAGTATCTAATAGCTTTACAGAATGAAGTATATTTTGATTCAAAATACCTGAAAACACTATGGACACCACATATTCTAAAAGACGGCAGTTCAGTAGGCTTCAATGAAAAAGAGAATGGTTACGCTGCTGGTTGGCAGGTCATGACGAGAGATAAGTATCCCGCAGTTAGTGCAAGTGGCGGCAACGCAGTTACTCTTATTGTTTATCCTGAAGAAAACTTGGCGATTGTTGTCCTGACTAATGTATTAGGAAGTTTACCCATAGAATTTGTTGATCATATCGCGGATTTCTATCGTTGATCCAACTTATAATGTTCAAGTCTTAAAGATGGCCTGAAGTGTCGAGAGAGGAGCTCATTTACTATTGTTTAGTCTACGCTCTTTTTAACTGTTTACTGCCAAGCATCGACGCTGAAAATCAATAAAGCTTACGTCAGCTAACAGGCATTTTTTGTCTTTATCCAAGATTACTCAACGGCTGCTATAGGTGATGACCTACCCGTCGCGATTGATTCAAAATTATGACCGGTTCACGCTCAAAGCTTTAAAAGCTAATGAAAATAGCTACGTCTGCAAACTGCCCAAAGGCGCCCCGTTCAGAAACGTCGCAACAGAAAGCCGCTTTTTACCCAAGTCCTGATGATATGCGATGAAGAAGAGTTAATCGGCCGGAACATGTTTGCTATTGATGCCGGAGGGCCGGCCCGCTGTAAGATAAAGTCCAATGCCAGTAAACGTATTATTGAGCGTCATCAAGCACAAGATGGTTTAGGTGAAGAGCTGGTTATTCATGATGTAAAACAAAAAGAAAAGCTGGATAAAAGTGCCGATAAAATCACAACGTTCTTAGCCATTCACTAATTTCGTTTTCTTTTTATTAGATTAACAAGCCAAATGGCGTGCGGTAGCTTGCCTTACACAATTTGTGCGCCCACTGGAGTTAGTCAAGCGGCTTGAACATAATTGACTAATTTTGCCAGAAAGCTATTACGTTTATGATTATTACGCATACCGTGTATTCTTACTACTGCTAATCGTTTTTAAAATGCGGATTAGCCTTGTATTTATTGCCCATTAAATATTTTAGCGATTTTTTTGTCACACTTATCTATCTCGACGTTACTAGGAGTAAAGCAGCACAAATGAACACATGTCAATAAACCACAATCAAAGGATTTACTTATGCCACACATAAAATTGCCAAAGTCACTTACTTCACGAATATGTTCATCAAGGCCCAATCGTCTTTTTAGTCTTGTTGTTGTACTTTTCACAATTTTGATTTCAAACAACAGCAATGCATTTGAGCAGGTAAAAACCAACAATAAGGAACGTAGCTCCATCACCGTGGAACAAGGTACCTTTATTGTTGAGAAAATAGGCGCAGGTAAACCACTTATCCTTATTCCGGGGCTCATGTCCAGCGGCAAGGTTTATACAGAACTCGCCGCTGATTTGAGCAAAACCTACCAAGTACATGTGGTGTCGGTAAAGGGCTTTGCGGGTACGCCGCAAACGGGTAGCTTTAGCTTAAACCAATTTGTTGGTGATATCGTTGCATATATTGAGGTCGCAAAGTTAAACAAGCCCAGCATAGTAGGGCACAGCATGGGCGGGCTGACTGCATTTAAATTGGCAAGTGAGCATGCTGATAAAATTGGACGTGTCGTATCTATCGATGGATTACCCTTTATAGGGCCAATTTTTACTCGCAGTAACGCAACGACTGCTGATATGCTAAAACCACAAGCGCATAACATGAAGACAATGTTTGCGAATATGACAGCTGAGCAAATGGCTGGCACAGCGCAACAAGGTGTGTTTATTCAAGCAACATCAGAGCACGACCAAGCACGCGTAGTTGAGATGGCCAGAGCAAGTGATCCGGCTACCGCTGGGGATGCTTTATTTGATGTGATGCTAACCGATTTGCGTGAGCCCTTAAAGAGAACAACGACGCCAATACTTATGTTAGGTGCATCGGGGGCATTTACACAAACGGCGCAGCATGCACAAGTCGAAGCCTTATATGCCGCACAATTTGCTGAAGTACCTAACGCGACAGTGGTTATGAATACTAAGATAAGACACTTTATGATGTTTGATGACCTTGCGTGGACAGGCCAACAAATTGAAAAGTTTTTAGGGAGTAAGTAATGAGTTCTTCAGCGTTGCCACAAGCTAGTAGTAAAGGCGCCGGTGCGGTATCTGATATGCTCAGTGCAGATGTTTCGCTTGCCCAACAAGGCGATATGCAAGCTTATGCAAGGCTAATTAAAAATTGCCAAAATGTGGTGACTGCAATTGCGCTAGCAATTGTTAAAGATATCGACGACAGCGAAGAAGTAGCCCAACAAGTATTTATTAGTGCGTGGCAAAATCTAAATAAGCTCAAAAACAGCAGCAGCTTTTTACCTTGGATTAGGCAAAGCACTCGCTATACGGCGTTTAATTTTTTACGAGACAATAAATCGAGTGCGCGGCTTAATACAGAGCAAGCTGAAGTCATCCTAGCGCAAATTGCAGATCCTAGTTTGTCTCACGACGACACCTTAATTATTAAAAATCAAAACCTCGTTTTGCAGCAGTTCATTGATCAATTAGCGCAAGAAGATCGCGAAATTGTGCTGCTTTATTATCGCGAAGAACAATCGAGCAAGCAGGTTGCTGAACTGCTTAATTTATCGCAAAGCAATGTACGTCAAAAGTTATCAAGGGTACGCCAGAGCTTACAGACTGATGTATTAAAACGCGCCAGTCATTTGCTATATAGCACAGCCCCGGCTGTTGGCTTTAGTGTGCTTATCAGCAGTTTACTTGTGCCCGCTGCACCTGTTGCAGCAGCAACTTTAGCGGCAACAAGCGCAAGTTCCAATGCAAGCTCTAGCGTGATTTTAAAAATAGCCACAGTATTAGGTGGCGCGTTTTTGGGTGCATTTGTTGCCATCTTCGCAATAGTATGGTCAAGCAATACAGCAATGAAAAACGTGCCAAACGAGGACAAGAAATTAGTTCTAAAACAGTACCGTAACGAAACCATTGCTTGGGTGGTCGTTTTTGCGATTAGTATCAGCTTAGCGTATCAATTCACGCAAGGTTGGATTGGGCCAATGCTTGCTTATCTTGGGTTTGTTATAGGGCTTGTTGCGCTATCGTTGCGTCAAATTAGCTTTATTAATAAACATGCAATGCTCTTGAAAAAAGGACAAAGAGTTGCACCATCCCGGCTAGATCGATTCTTTAGCTACGCCTGTTTAACGCTAGGGGTTGTTACTGGTTTTGGTGGTTTAATTCTGGGTTTAATTAGTAGTGGGAGGCTTGTTTTATAAAGGCAAAGTATCGCCAATTTATTTTATTCTTACTATTTTGGGCTATTTGCATTCTGAGGTTGGAATTGTCATTTGAGAAGCAAGGTACATACATCTGTTTTGTCCAAAGATGGTGGGTTAGCGCTGAGGCTTTCGAAAAGTATTATATCTCTTGAATGACTGCATAGCCCAAGTTAGCGGACGGATCTGTTTTTGGATTTTAGTTGTCATTTTTTGCTAGAAATGAGATTTTTATTCATGGCAATGACAGACAAGTAAACGGCAAAAGGGGTCATACGCCGTTCAAAAATTTGTGAGGAGTTTGTGTCACAAACATAAGTTGAGCCGAACCACAGTGATAGGCTTTTCCGAGCCTAGAGCAGACACAGTGGGGGTTGTAATTTACAAGAATTTTGCCCTTTGCTCCCTTGCCTCGGAAAATTCAGGATGTATTGCAAAGAACTGCGTCGTGTTTTACTCTCCATGTAACGTTAGTTCCTTAATATCTCTAGCTCAAGGATGATTGTGGGTGATAAAAGTACCTCATACACTAAATTTACTATTAGGCATTATGCTACTCGCATACATCACCACGTGGGCGCTACCACAAGGTTTTTTTGAAACCGTCACACTTGATAATGGCCGCGAAGCGGTTGTTGCCAACACTTATTCACTTTCTCAGAGCCAAGTACACTTGAGCCCTATGGATTTATTTAGCGCAATACCCAGGGCATTCGCCAAAGCACAAGATATAATTTTTTTCGTGTTTATTATTGGTGGCGTGCTGTCAATCGTAAAAGCTACGGGCACTATTGATGGCATTATTTCAGGCTTATTAAAAAGATATAGTCATAAACCTCAGCGTTTACTTTTTGCCGTAATTTTCTCACTTGCTTTATTATCTAGTCTTATTGGTAGTGGCGAAGAATACACATCAATTGTATTAATATTATTGGCGTTGTGCAGGGCGCTTAAGTTTGATGCGATTACCGCTGTAAGCATGGTGATTTTCCCCTTTGGAATAGGCTTTGCTGTATCCGCATTTAATCCGTTTACGGTGCTTATTGCACAGGATTTAGCGGGCTTGCCGCTGTATTCTGGCTTTGAGTTGCGCTTAGCTTTATTCATTCCTTTTGTACTAATTGGCGCTGACCATATATGGCGATATTCGAAAAGGGTAAAAGCGGATTCTAATTATTCACTAATGAATGGCGTCGCAAATACATATGACAATGTTCAAATAGTACGCGAGGTAAGCTTACAAACAAGCCACAAAGTAATAGCACTTGGCTTGGTTGTTGTGCTTGGCACGTCGATATGGGGCATATCGCAAAAGGGTTGGATTTGTATGAGCTAGGCGCACTTTTTATAGCATGGGGCATATTCGCAGCGCTAGTGGGGCGTTTAAACGCTAACGAAGCGGCAGAAAGATTTATTGAAGGTGTAAAAGACCTCGCCTCGACGGCTCTTTTAATCGGCATCGCTCGCGGGATTGGCTTAATTATGGAGGATGGTCAAATTTTGCATACGCTCGTTAATGCGATGTCTAAGCCGTTGTCATATTTAGGATCTGAACTAGCTGCGGTCGCCATGTTTTATATGCAAACACTGCTAAACTTTTTTATTCCGTCTGGCAGCGGACAAGCCTACCTTAGTATGCCTTTAATGGCTCCTATAGGTGATATCGTCGGGGTAAATCGGCAAATTTCGGTGTTGGCGTTCCAGATGGGAGATGGTATTGCAAATATTATAGTGCCTACTGGACCAGTGCTTATGGCTATACTTGGAATAGCGGGAGTGCCTTATAGTATTTGGTTCAGATACGCTATGCCTTTAGTCCTTAAGCTTTCATTGGCTGCATCAATATTATTAGTCCTCGCGGTCGTTTTTGATTATGGAGGGGCTGTACAACCGCAATTACTGTCGGTTGTGAATGTGAGTTAATAAATACACGCAACGGGGTCTATAGAGTGCGAGTTTTTTGTAAATAACGAGAGGTCTACTTCTTAAATTGGGCTTACTCTAAAGATAGATACTTTTCTTGCTTGATTAACTCGGTCTTCAATACGGCAAAAGGGGTCATACGCCGTTCAGATTTTTAAGAAAAGTTTGTGCCAATTGCTAACGTTGAAAGATTCTAAACTAACTATATTTTTACAAACTTCGCCTAGCAATATTAATCTGTTGTAATAGGAAAAAGCGGACGGTCGTCCGCATACATTAATCAATATCAAATGGGCTTATTGCCCCTGATGAATGTTGTCCAATCACATGGGTATAAATTTGCGTTGTCCTTAGGTCGTTATGACCCAGTAATTCCTGCACGGTACGAATATCTGCTCCTGAAATAAGTAACTGGGTAGCAAAGGAGTGACGCCTATGTCTTGCAAGACATAGTCGACAAACGATATCGCCACACTAACTGCCTAAATTGACGACTTGTGTAGTGACTTCCTTGATCACTATGGAACATGACCTCTTTGGGTCTTCCT
>JBLHMY010000160.1:0-6209 GCA_047621065.1 Glaciecola sp.
GTGTATGGTCTAACATATATTCTGTTGGTGATTTCGACGTAGCATACAACCTAAACTTTATTGCAAGCACTGCTGAAGATATTGTAGACGGCCTTGATGACGGACATATTCCTTCATGGATTACTCATGATTTACAAGTTAACTACAACGCAAGTTGGAATGCTAAAATCACTATTGGTGCAAGCAACTTAACTGGTAAAGAGCCACCATTGTTTGGTTTCGATGGTCGTGATTACAACTTCAATTTATATGACGGTTACGGTCGCGTAGTTTACGCTCGTTATACGCAATCTTTCTAATATAGCTAGTTGATGTATCAAAAAAAGCGAGCTTAGGCTCGCTTTTTCATATCTGCAATAAAGTAAAATTTGAAATATAAAATAGAACGTGTAAAGGTGGATAATGACAAAAGCATGGGATATTTATTGGCAATCTAATACTACCGCCAATAGCTTTTTATGTAATTATAATGAAACTGTGGGGCCTTATGGTCTTGTGAACAAGCTTTGGCACACGTTTTTTGAATCGTTAACGAGCACTAACAGCGTGCTAGATTTAGGGTGCGGCAATGGCGCACTAAGTGAATTTGCGAGTAATGTTTTATCGAGCGAGTTATTTCCACATTTTTATAATATAGATGCTGCTAGGGTTAATAAATTAGTAAGGCATAAAAGGGTGTCTTATTTGCAAGATGACATGCAAAGCTTATCTTTAGGTGACGCGTCTGTGAGTCATGTAATAAGTATGTTCGGTTTGGAATACAGCAGTGTTCATAAGAGTATTCCTGAGTTTTTAAGGGTTTTGAAAAAACAGGGCGTATGGCACTGTGTTTGTCATCACAAAGACTCTGTTATTACACAACAGTCACAAATAACGATGGCTGTAATTGACCTCCTTATGCAAGATGAGCAATTTGTATTGCTTGAAAAATTTAAGAATACTCCTAAAAAACAATTACAAGATCACCTTTTAAAATGCTTACAGAAACATTTACAGAGTGTAAAGTTGCACGAGCAAGAGGACGTAAAACTGATTGGCCAAACGGTGTTTACTATCCTTAAATCAAATATAGATAGCAAACAATGTATACGTGCGTTGGGGAAGTTCCAGCAGCACTTAATAATGAATAAAGACAGACTTTTGCAACAGGTCGCATCGGCAAATCAGGCAGATCTGATTGATGAAATAATGCATCAGCTAGATGTATCACAATGGCAAGTAACGCCGCTACTATATGAGGCGAAACCTATTGGGTGGCTCTTTGTAGGTATAAAATAATCAACTTTTCTCTGATACCCAATACGCCCTTAAAATAGTCAAAGAATTTATAGATGATGTGTTTACTTCGATGAACGAACTAAACACATTAACCGTTTATTTATACTTTAAAGCGCCCAATAGACTCCTGGAGTTCTTCAGCCAAGCGGGCTATTTCAGCGCTTGACTCTGATGTTTGCTGAGCACCAATTGTTGTTTGCTCTGCAATACCCACTATGTTTTCTAAACGCTCACTAATTTCAGACGATACCGTATGTTGCTCGCGAGCGGCCTGTTCTATGCGCGTGCTTACCTCGTACGCTTTATGTACAGCATCGGTAATGAGATTGAGTGCTTTACCGGCAGTTTCAGTTTGCTCAACACATACAACGGTTTGTTCTCTACCTTGGTTCATTACGGCAACAGCTTTTTCAGCCCCTGCTTGTAATACTTCAATCATTGAATTAATTTCTTGGGTAGACTTTTGGGTACGGCTGGCTAGCGTTCTAACTTCATCGGCTACAACAGCAAAGCCTCTGCCTTGTTCACCGGCGCGTGCAGCTTCAATGGCAGCATTAAGCGCAAGTAAGTTGGTTTGTTCTGCAACACCACGGATAACGTCAAGGATACCGCTTATGCTTGCGCTGTCTTGATGTAGTTTGTTGATTACTTCAGCGGCTTGTTCAACATCGTTAGCCAATACTTGGATTGTTGATTTGTTTTTTGCGGATATAGCTTTTACTTTTTCCGCTTCAACATCGGCATGTTTAATTTGTTTGAGGGTATCGTCCGCATTAGCAGATACAAGTTCGGCGGTAGTGTGCATTTGCGTAGTGGCCGCAGCAATTTGAGAAATTTGTAGTTTTTGGTCTTCTATTGATGCAGTGGTTTGCAACGTTATAGCAGACGTTTGCACACTGGCTGCTGCAAGCTGGTCAGCACGTTGATTAATAGCGTTGATCAACTCTTTTAAGTTATCGGTTAAATGATTGCAATTACTTGCAAGAACACCAAATTCGTCAGTGGATGATTCGTCAAGCCTATGTGTTAAATCGCCTGAAGAGGCCACTTTTAAAAACTCGTTTACGCGCGCCAGTGGTATTGTTATGGCACGTACACTTACATAAGCTATGCCGGTAGCAATAACCAGTGAGCCTAAAATAACGAGTACGACTGTCCATGTGCTGCTTGATATTTGCGTGGACACACTGTCTTCAATTTTGATTGCTTTTTGATCTGCTAATCTATTTAATACGGTTAGTTGCTTAACACCCTCAGTAATTTTTAAGTCAGAGTCACTTAATAGAGTTTCTGCTTTTTCAATTGCTTTTAGCTGCGATAGCTTGCCGTTTAGCAGGCCATCAGACTTGGTAAGTAATTCCTCTATTGCAAAGAACAAAGTAGAAACATCGTTAATTGTGCCCGAAGTGTCATCACCGTTAGCGACATTTACAATGTTATTAAGCCTGTCTTTGACTTGTTGCAAAATTAGAATCACTTCTTTACGGCGTAGTTCAGCTCTTTGAATGGTTTTGGTGTTTTTGTATTCTGTAGCGGTCGTTAGCAAAGCAAGTAAGCCCGACTCCATATTATTTGTAAGTTCTGCAGCCGCGCGCAAATTAGCTGAATCAGACAATTCGTCCAAGTCGATAAAGTCGAGCAGTAAAGAAGAGGTATCATCGGTTTTGTCCTCAAGTTGCTCAACAATGGCAAGCAATGAGGTTTCTAAATCTATGGTAGCGGTGTGCGACGTAAACATACCTTGGGCGCTTTGATTGTAGCCATCATAAATGCTCTGCACGCTTGCAGCAGACTCCGACAGTTTCTGGTCTTTTTTAACAACGTCTAATAGCTTGGCAATAATTGTATCGAAGTTTTCTTTTTCAGAAGCATATTCGTTTTGCTTTTCAATTACCGAATTTTTATCTTTATTAATAAAGCCTTCAAACGTTAAGCGACCCATGTTCAAAAATGACGCTTTTAAATCGGAACTGCTAGCCACAGTAGGTAATGCCACTTTGCTTAATTCTTCAGAAGCCTCGCCAATGTTTCTGACGCTGCTAATTGATGATATTCCTAATGCAATTAGCAGTAGGCTTATCACCGTGAAGCCGCCTATTACTCGGATAGCTACTGTGATTCTCATGATAACTCCTAACTAACGTGGTTTAATTTATATTCTGCGTTAAGTCGTTATCGTCAACAATGGAAAAAGCTTTATGCTTGAGAGTGGAAAGTTTCTTGTGTTTCTAGGCAGTATAAGCGCATTTTGTTGCCCCATACGTATCCGGTATCTAGCGCAATCACGCTTGCGTCTATTGGAAGACTGTTTGGCACCTCACCTAGAAGAGACGCCCAATGTCCAAACAAAAGCGTTTGTGATGATTTTAAAGAAGAGTTTTGATGCTTAAACCAAGGTGTAATGTGTGAGGGCGCATTTTTTGGATGACATTTGGTTTCAAAGTCTAAAGTAGTATCTTTATAGACAAAGCGCATGCGCGTAAACGCGTTTATGATAAAACGGTATCTTGCATAACCTTCTAAATTTTTATGCCATTTACTCGGCAAATTCCCATACATATTACTTAAGAATTTTTTTATGTGTTCTCCCTGCAACTGAGTTTCAATTTCTTGAGAGAGTTTTAGTGCTTTACTTATAGACCAGTTGGGGTATAAACCGGCGTGGCTAATTAGTGTATTTTGAGTAGGTGCAATTGCGAGTGGTTTGGTGAGCAGGAAATCGATATATCTAGAAAAGTATTTGTGTTGAATGAGCGGTTCAAGCTTATCTTGAGGTTTCGGTCTGCTAACTCCGTAAGCACAGGCAATTAAATGAAGGTCGTGATTACCTAAAACTGTTTCGAAGTGTGGACCTAAATCGTATAAATATTCCATGGTTGCCAGGCTGTCTGGACCACGAGCAACTAAATCACCAACTGCCCATAGCTTGTCTTTATGAGGCCGAAAACCAGCTTTTACTAACAGCTTAAGTAAACCTTTATAGCAGCCTTGTATGTCACCAACTACATAATTTCTCATATAGCTTGTTTCATATAACGTGTCTCATGATTACATTGCCATATTAATGCAAGCTGTTTGGGACCGCTAAGCTAAATACTGCAATAGGAGCCTTAAAACTGTCTTGATCGCTTGCTTGGAAATTATAAAAACCTTCCATAGTGCCCACTTCAGTCTTTAACATAGAGGCACTAGTATAAGAGTAGGTTTGATTTGGAGCAATAACAGGTTGTTCCCCAATTACGCCATCGCCTTCTACTTCAACCTTTTCGCCATTACCATTAGTGATCAACCAATACCGACTCAGTAGTTTAACTGCCTTGCTGCTCGTATTGGTTATATTAACTGTATAGCTAAATACATACATTTGCGGTGCTCTAGAGTCATTTTGCATACTCTGTTCTTGTTTACCTAGGTATTTTGTAGTGACTTCAATTTGAACGTGTTTATTCATTTATTGATATCTCATGAACAACATTGGCAAGCTGAGCAAATTCCTCTATAGGGATTTGCTCAGCGCGACTGTCTGGGTTTATATTTAATTTAGTAATTTGCTGCTCGTTCAACAAGTTTTTTAAGCTGTTTCTTATGGTTTTTCTGCGCTGATTAAATGCAGCCGTTACCACAGTTTGTAAACTCACAACTGATTTTACTGCGTATTTAGGCACCGCGTGTGGTGTTAATCTAACTACCGCTGAGTCTACTTTTGGCGCGGGTTTAAATGCACTTGGTGGCACCATTACCACCGGTACGGCGCTGCAATAATATTGTGCCATTACCGATAGTCTGCCATATAACTTGCTGCCACTTTTGGCGCACAATCGTTTTACGACTTCATGTTGTAACATAAAATGCATATCTTGAATATGTTCACAATACTTAAACAAATGAAACATGAGCGGCGTAGAAATGTTGTATGGCAAGTTACCAAATACTCTAATTTTTCTCTCTGGCGTTCGTAACTGTGAGAAATTAAATTTTAGAGCATCTTGCTCAACAACATTAAGCTTATCGCGAATAAATGGGTGGGAGCGAAGTCTGGCGGCTAAATCTCTGTCCAGTTCCACTACAGTAAAAAAATCGACTAATTCAGCTACAGGCTCTGTTAATGCGCCTAATCCAGGCCCTATTTCCACAATATTATCGTCTCGTTTAGGCCCAATAGCGCTCACTATTTTATCGATAATATAATCATCATGCAGAAAGTTTTGACCAAATCGTTTTCGAGCGGTATGGCCTAAATGTTTATTGCTCATTCGCTATACTCACAGTTTTAATTTGGCCAGTTTTATAGCTTGGTTGATTGCGCGTGCCATGCTGCCCGTATCGGCTTTGCCGCTGCCAGCTAAGTCAGTCGCAGTGCCATGGTCAACCGATGTGCGGATAAACGGTAGGCCAAGGGTTATATTTACCGAATTACCAAAACCTTTGAATTTTAATACCGGTAAACCTTGGTCATGATACATAGCCAGTACCGCATCTGCTTTATCTAAATACTTGGGTTGGAAAATAGTGTCTGCGGGAAGCGGACCTACAAGATCCATTCCGGCCTCGCGCAGTCTGTTTAAAGTTGGTGTGATTATCTCTATTTCTTCTTTTCCCAAATGCCCATCTTCACCCGCATGAGGGTTTAATCCACAGACATAAATTGTAGGTTTTTCTATGCCAAATTTTTGTTGTAAATCGGCATGCATAATCCCAAGTACTTTTTCAATTCTTTGCGGAGTAATGGCCTTACTTACGTAGGCCAAAGGAATATGCGTTGTGGCTAAACAAACGCGTAAACCATCGGTAGCTAACATCATGACAACGTCGGCAGTATTAGACTGCACCGCAAAATATTCGGTATGTCCGCTAAAAGAAACACCGGCTTTGTTTATTATTCCTTTATGCACAGGACCGGTAACAACCGCGTCAAAATCACCTTCAATATT
>JBLHMY010000161.1:0-6176 GCA_047621065.1 Glaciecola sp.
GTCAAACAATGGTGTTCTCACCAATTAAGTAGCTTTGTAAGAAGTTTAATGTGCAGGGAATAAAATAACGAATCTTCGCCTTAAATTCAGTCAAGACACCAAATATGATCCATTGCGCTTAAAAATCATGATAATTTGTAGTCAATAAGTACATTTAACTAAAATTAAAGAATGCTATGCTTGCACTAGTGGTAAAGTTAATAAAACTAAATACAGCATTTACTATAGCGATTAACGTTGATGGTTAGTACCTCCAAAGATTCATCACCGCCTACCTGTTCTAATATATCTCGAAATTTGAGTAATCTGCACGTTGTTTTTTATGCAAATGCGTCATCAACAATAGGTGCTGGGCATGTCATGCGTCTTTTGGCTATTGCACAAACGTTTATAAATCGCGGCATAAAAGTAACCTTCGCAAGCTGTGAATGCCCAGATTATTTGCAAGACAGGCTGCAACAAGAAGGTTTTGAATTTGTGTTACTGCCAACAAACTTTACGGACGTTAACATAAAAAGTCTGAACCCAAATGTGCTGGTTATAGACGATTACAATGTGCAAGCGCAGCAGTGGCAATATTTTGTAGCGGCAGATGCGTTACTGGTTAATGTTGATGATGACACACATCAGCAACCTTTATTAAGCAGCATTATTATTAATCCTTCTGCTAGCGCTAGCAAACAGAGATACAAAAAAAGAGCACCTGGCGCAATGCTGTGTTTAGGCCCTGAATTTACACTGCTTAGGCAAGAATTTATGCAACAAGCATATACAAACTTAAACCAGCGCAAAAAAATACTGATTACGCTGGGCGGCGCTGATGTTAAAAACATGTCTTATGTGCTGGCTTTGTCATTACTTAAGCGAGTATCTAACAGTACTCAAATACAGGTATTGCTAGGTGGTTTACACAGCTCTGGCGCCAAGGCTTTGCAGGAGTTGAGGCAGCAATACAGCAATTTGCATATTGTTGAGCAAAGCCAAAACGTTGCACAAATAATGATGCAATCTGGACTCGCTATTTCAGCAGCTGGTGGCACACTTGGTGAGCTTGCGAGCATGGGCACACCCGCCATTGCGTTGGTGAGTGCAGATAATCAGCAGGCCGTCTTTACTTCCCCTCACGCAGACACATGGTATAGCGTAGTAGACGTGCGCCAATACAACGGGCACAGCGATAGCAATAATATCGTAAGTTTGAATACTCATTTCAATACCCAATTAATTGAAAAAATAACCACACAAGCAGATGAATTATGGCGTGATTTATGCAAACGAGAACGCATGAGTAACCAAGCCCGTCAATTAATTGATGGTTTGGGTTGTCGTCGAATTGTAGAGCACGTCTTAAGCGCGCTTTAGTACTAAGCTAAAGCGTGGTTTACCTGTAAGTAAGTATTGGTGCTGTATTTAAACACGCTAATATACATAAATAGTGTGTTTTACTTAAATACCAGCAAGCTATAGGAATCACAATGACAAAAAAATCGCCGTTTAAGTCTGCATTTTCTATTGCCGGCAGACGTATATCGCGTCAACATTCTCCCTATATTATTGTAGAGCTTTCAGGTAATCATAAAGGCAGCCTAGAACAAGCTTTAGCGCTGGTAGATGCGGCGGCATTAACTGGTGCAGATGCGGTGAAGCTACAAACTTACACCGCAGACACCATTACTCTTAACCACAATGGTCCGGAGTTTAGCTTACATACGGGTTTGTGGGCTGGGCGAACTCTACACGATCTATATAAAGAGGCGCATACCCCTTGGGATTGGCATGAGGCGCTGTTTGCGCGCGCCAAACATCATAATATACCCATGTTTTCATCGCCTTTTGACAACACCGCAATTGACTTACTTGAGTCGCTAAACACACCGGCATATAAAATTGCTTCATTTGAGATTACCGATATTGGTTTAATAAAACATGCAACCTCTACCGGAAAACCAATTATTATTTCCACAGGCATGGCAACTTTCAATGAAATAGAAGAAGCGGTACAAGCAGTAATCGACGCCGGTGGCACTGAACTGGCTTTATTACATTGTATTAGCGGTTATCCTACTCCAATTGAAGATTGCAACTTACGCACAATGGTTGATATGCAGCAGCGTTTCTCGGTCCCTATAGGACTAAGTGACCATACTATAGACAATACTGCAGCGGTAACGGCAACTGCTCTAGGTGCGGCCATTATAGAAAAGCACTTTGTTATTGATCGCAGTGATGGTTCGGTAGATGCCGCATTTTCGCTAGAACCAAAACAGTTTGCAGAGCTAGTTTCACAATGCCGGCGCGCGCACAGTGCACTTGGTCAAAGTGGTTATGATATTAAGCCGAGCGAGAACGGTGCGCGCGATTTGCGGCGTTCACTTTATGTAACGGCTGATATAAACAAAGGAGATTTATTTACCATACAAAATGTGCGCTCTGTGAGACCAGCTAAAGGATTACATACTCGTTACTTACAAGACATATTAGGCAAAGTAGCGCTGCAAGATATGGATTTTGGGACACCACTTGAGGCAAACCATATAAGTGACTTTAATACCCAATAGCGGCGTATGTCAAGATGGTGTTAAGCACAAATGAAAAGTGTAAATAAGGGCTCTAAAATTCCTTTGTATTTGTTGTCTGAGCAATAATTCTTGCACTGGAGCCTATGGACACAACAGACAATGTTATCATCAACATTGCAACGGTAGATTTATCGTAAGGCAAAAAGTACGAAGCCGCCGTCACACAAACCAAACCAATTGTTGAAAATAGCATTACTAAAAAGTATTGCGCTAGACTTACCTTTCCTTTTATTAAAAACATCTGAATTACCGTCACTGAAAAATAATAGCCGTTAATTAAGTTATCGCTGATAGATTAGGAACCTTTAATAAAAAAGGGTCAAGTTCGTGGTGTCCAAGCTGAAAATGCTCGAAGATACGACTAATTATGCTCCTTTATTATTTCTATTTCACTGCCAGTACATTGACATTTACAGAGGCACTTCGGCCTAAATCATCACTAACCTGAATATTGTATTTTCCGGGTAATGCTTGCCAAATTAGCGGGTTGGTACCGGATGTTTTTACTACATTGACACTTGCTATAAACTGGCCATTGGCAAACCAATATAAATAACTTGTTTCAGCGTCGGCGTGGGCTTGCAAAGGAATTGGCACGGTATACTTCAGGCTATCTTGCACCACGTAATTTACGTATGCTTGGGGTGAATTGATGATTGGGTCGTTGCCTACTAAGGCTATTTCATTTAGCTTGCATTGGGGCGCAAATTTAGGCGGCTTTTCTATAAATACACCTGCTTTTTCAAACAGTGTTTGAAAATCTGTTGGCCAAAAAGCGAACACTTTTTGCTTGGCGTTCAGCCGGTTGTTGTTGCATTGCCTAAGCCCGGTTACTTCATCAAGCCAGATTTTACGATATATATTCGCACGCTTAATGGGTGAGACACCGGGGATGAATAAAGTGCGACTTTTGCTTGGGCATTGGGGCTCATATAGGTCGCCGGTGGACTGACAAATGTCAACCCACTTAAGCCGTAAGTTTTGTAATTTATCGATATTAAATGGAGTTGCTTGATAATGTTCGGGTAAACTTGAATACTCACCTACGTTAAATTGCTTCGAATGCTCAACAATGTCTAACAATCTAAACAGAAGTGGGCCAGCGGCAGTTCTGCCTATAAATGCATTGTTGCCGGGACCATCAAAGTTGCCAATCCACACCGCCATTACATAGTCGCCTGCTATGCCAACGGCCCAAGCATCTCTGAATGCCCAAGACGTGCCTGTTTTCCAAGCTACTTTTTGACTGTCATCAAATTTAGGTGCAGTAAGCAGCGAAGTGGTTGCCTTTGGTTTGGGGTTTTTACGTAACATATTAAATACTAAAAACGAGGCTTCAGGACTTAATAATGTTTGTTTATTATCGTTATCCGATGGGTTTTGTAAGTAACTACTTATTGCTGTTTTATGCTCACCTAAATTAGCAATTGTGGCGTAAAGCTCAATGAGTTCAAGCATGCTGACTTCGCCGCCGCCTAAGGCCAGCGCTAAGCCGTAAAACTCGGATTCTCTTAATTGTGATATGCCCGCATTGTTGAGAAATTCATAAAATGTTTGTACTGGTTTAGCAACTTGTGTATTACTTTCTAGCTGCTGCGTTTCTATTAGGCGATACTGCAGGTCAACCGCGGGCACATTGCGACTTGTTATCAAAGCATCTTGAGCAGAAATAGGACCCACAAAACCGCGCCCAAAATTCTCTGGCGTAAAGCCAGCATATTTTTTAGGTAAATCTTTTAGCATCGTCATTGGGTGAATTAGCCCAGCATCTAGCGCAAGCGCATAAACAAAGGGCTTAAGTGTAGAGCCGGGCGAACGCTTGGCTAGAGTCCCGTTCACTTGCCCTTGTATACTCGGATCATTAAAATTTGCTGAGCCAATCATTGCTTCAATATGCATGGTTCTATGATTAAGTAGCAATGCGCTTGCGTTGTTAAATCCTCGGCTTTTGTTTTGCTTTATATAGGCCTGCAATACATCTTCTAAGCGTGTTTGTAAGTGAATATCTACGGTGCCTTTTATGCGTTGACGGTTTGCCAGTGTTGACAAGGAAGCTTGACCTAACGAATTGCTTTTGAAAAGGTAGTTAGCAGCATATTTATAACGCTGTTGAGACAATAAGTACTGCACAAAATGGGGCGCTAGATAAGGTAGCTCGCTAGTTTTTCGTACCAAAAGCGGCAAATTTATTAAACTTATCATTTGCTTGTCTTGTGGGTTTCTCTCAAACCAGCGTTCAAGCAGCGCTGCCTTAGCTGCCTGGATGGCAAGCATACCCTCTACACTAGTAGGATTTCGCTTGCGCGGATTTTGCGGAACAAGCGCTAGGGTAATTGCTTCTGCAAAGCTGAGTTGAGATGCTGGCTTATTGAAATAAATCAGGCTAGCGGCCCCAATGCCTTCAATATTTCCACCATAAGGCGCTAAGTTTAAATAAGCTTCAAGTAAGGCTGGTTTTGAATAATGCCGAGAAAGCTGTAATGCTCTGACTATTTGTTCAATTTTCCCGGCAAAAGTATTAGATTGAATATTCCAGCGCAGCCTCGCTACTTGCATAACGATGGTCGAGGCGCCAATACGACGTTCTTTAAGAATATAGGTTTGCCAAAAAGCCCGTATTAAGGCGCCGTAATCAAGCCCTGAATGCTTATAGAAATCTTGATCTTCATAAAGAATTGTGACCTGCTGGAAGTGCTCTGCTATATCGCTAATAGGGGTATAAAGTCGATATCTGTCATCTAGTGCTAATGCAATGCGAAGTAGCTGATCGTTGCGGTCAAATATGACGGTTGAGTAACCTTGATAATTCAGTAATTCAGGTTTGGGTAAAAGAATATATACCGCTGCCCCCGCAGCAAGAGCTAAAGACATAAGCAAGAAAATTTTGAAGCGAAACGTTAAGCGTAAGTATGCCTGTTGAAGTGAATGTACCTTTGCATACTTATTTGCGGTTACCGCGGCCTTGGTTGCCAAGCTATTTACCTTATTGCTAAACGCATAATTTTTATTCAGGTTATCAATAAAATAACATACTGCTGCTAGGGCCTTATCAAATCAATCATTCAATTAAATTTGTAAAGTTCCGCAGTATTGCCAAATATAGCCAAATATCTATGAGGTTTTACCGTTCAACGTTTTTACAGGATGTTGACTCGGTGAGCGGTGAACATAAATTGAAATTATGTAATATATTTATGTATTTCAGATATGTCTACGGGCCGGGAAAAAAAGTATCCTTGCGCCAACTCACAGTCAAAGTGCTCTAGTAATTTTTTGGCAGCAAGCGTCTCAACCCCCTCGGCAATGACTTTTATATTTAGCTCGCGGGCTAAATTTATAATAGCAGACACTATAACTTTACTGCTGTCATTGCTTGACATATCTTGAATGAAAGACTTATCTATTTTCAAATAATCAAACGACAGTACTTTTAGGTAATATAACGATGTGTAACCTGTGCCAAAATCGTCAATAGCCACGCTGTGGCCATAGCTCTTTATTTCTTTAATTACTTCGCTAGATTTTTCGATATCACTGATAATGGCTGTCTCAGTAACTTCGAAAATCACATTTAAACTTGGGTTCAAGCTTTTGATA
>JBLHMY010000162.1:0-6114 GCA_047621065.1 Glaciecola sp.
GAGTTTTCAAATATGCAAAGAACCAATTTGCAGACGCAAAACAGACTATTAAATAAGAGCTTAGGTAATTTAACCAGCGAAAATGAAACCTTACAGTCGCAAAATAACATATTAAAAGTTGAGTTGGATATTGCACAAATTACCAACGAGCGTGCCCAGCAAAGCAACAAAGAAGGAATTAATCGTGAACACGCGTTAAAATCGCAAGTTTTGTTTTATCAACGGGTAATGGCGCCCGAGATGACCCAAGATGGCTTTTTGGTGGAGCGCATGGAAGTAACGCCTACAGTGAGCGTTCGTAACTATTCCATAAAAATGATTTTGCTACAGCATGAAAATATTAAAGCTGTGATTAAAGGCAAATTAGACATGCGAATATTTGGCAGCGCCAATGGTAAACCTGCCAACTTTGCTATTGAGCCGCTTCAGGATAAACCAAAAACATCGTTAGATTTTGCGTTTAAGTACTTTCAAGTAATTGAGACCAACATAACACTGCCGGAAGGTTTCACTCCTGACCGTTTTGAAATTAACACCGACATTTATAAGTACAAAAGAAAGCGTGGTAATTACTCAACAACAATTAATTGGCAGGAAGCCTTTATTGAAGATGAGTGAATACTTGATTAAAACACTCAAGTACTGGATAATTACCGTAATAAATTTTATTAATATTTTTTTGACAGCCCTCATATGAACAATGAGTAATAGCCTAGCAACATTAATAGCAACGGCGGGTAATAACAAAAGATGGGGAGTGAACGATGTCAGTAGAAGTTGCAATGCCAATAGAATTTTCTGATGCAGCTGCTAGTAAAGTCAAAAACTTGATTGCGGAAGAAGAAAACCCAGCGCTTAAACTTCGCGTTTACGTGACCGGAGGGGGCTGTTCGGGCTTTCAGTATGGATTTACATTTGATGAAAAAATAAACGATGGTGACATGACTATTGAAAATCAGACCGTAACCTTAGTTGTTGATCCCATGAGCCTGCAGTACTTAATAGGTGGTATTGTTGATTATACCGAAGGGCTCGAAGGCTCACGTTTTTTTGTGAACAATCCAAATGCCAGTACAACCTGCGGCTGTGGTTCTAGCTTTAGTATTTAAGCAGTATTTTATTAGCAGCAGACGGGGATGAAAAAATGCAATTATTCGGCTCGACCACCTCACCTTACGTTCGTCGTCTACGATTGTTTATGCAAGATTTTGCGCACGAGTTTACACTGATTGATGTATTCAACAGCCGTGACCGAGCCAAAATACTAGCAGATAATCCCACATTAAAAATACCCATGCTAAAAGATGGCAGCCAAACGATTTTTGATTCAGGTACAATTTACCGCTATCTGCAGGCCAAAATCGGTGCCGGGGAGCTTACTTGGGATAAACAAAATATACTAACGAGTATTGATGCTGCTAATGACTCTCTTGTACAAATGCTCATATTAGGTCGCTCTGAAATTGATACCAGTGCAGATAAATTATATTTTCGCGTTCAGCGTGAGCGTCTAGATGCGGTTTTTGCACATTTAGAGCAGCAGGCAAAAAGTGGGGCTTTTGTTCAATGGGATTATGTGTCTATGTCCTTATTTTGTTTAGTAGATTGGACACTGTTTAGGCAAACATACAATATTACTAGATTTGTAACATTGCTTAGCTTACATGAACAGTGGAGGCAACTTGCGATATGTCATCAAACCGATCCCAGACTTTGAGCATTATTCTTTAAACACTTATGCATGCTTACTTTAAGATCTTAAGTGGAAAAGTGAATTTCGGTTCGAATCGCTATACCTACAGATGCCTTGAAATCTTCGTCTCGCAGCCACAGTACAAATGGTTCTATTTCTATAAATAGCCATTCACGCAATACTTTGCGCTTGTAGCGCAGGCTTACCAGCATTTGATCCTCACGATATGAAGGCTTTGAAGTGCCTTCCACCGAGGCTGAAAATAAATAACTAGAATCATTTTCACCCAGTCGTAAAAATTGAAGTTCGTGTCGCCACAGCCAGGCACTTGAGTTGTTTCTAAAGCGAAAACTATTACTTACTTCGAAAGCAGACGAACTATCAATCACAAAACCGTATTCAGCGTTTGCTTCAAAGCCCAGTTTATCGCCTGAATAGTAATTGGTTTCTGCAAAATACCGAAGTGTTGATTGTTCTGTAAACTTGTATTGGTCTGCAAAGCGCGCGCGCGTATAAAGTTGACTGCCTCGACCAAAACCGATGCGATAAGAAATCCTGTCGTTGGTCTGGTTTTTAAACTGTAATGCAAGTACAGCTTGGTCACGACTACCTAATTCAGAGCTCCTTGCTGCTTTTACAGCCTGTTGACTTACGTCATCTTCTTCGTCTGAAAACAATAATTCTACGCGGTCTTCAAGGGCGGGTAATTTCACCCTAATTTTGAACCGAAAGTCGACTTCACTAAAATCAGTTGAACGAGGCTCCCAGCCAAAACGCAGGCGCCCTTTTGTGCTAGCGGGTGTAATATTATCTTCATCAACGCCTTTAAACCAGTCGTTGATGGTAATTGCAGCAACATCAACGCCGTATTTTAAATAGCAATAGTTGTTGTTTAGCCAGCCTAATTGACCACAATATTCATAGGCAATTTTGTCATAGTTTTTATCGATATTGGCTTCGTTACCTTTTTCAACGGTCAAATACAGTGCTTCGTTTGCTATTGCTTGGCAAACTAAAAGGAAACTTAGCAATGAAAAAAGTGTCAAGTAGTTATAATATTTATGCATGACCGCGCTATTTCTGCTACTTGTACTACGTTATGATAATATATTTTACTACTCATGTAGCAAAGCCTGTGATATTTGTTAGGTTGTGGGTATAATACCAACATAGCAAAGATAGTTATGCAATTAGTTAAATTAATTTTAATAGAAATATTTATGTAGCAACTTATCTTTTTAGTAATATTGTTTTTAAGGAATAGACATGGGCATAAGTATTTGGCAGGCGTTAATTGTGCTGGCAGTCGTAATATTACTGTTTGGTACTTCAAGGCTTAAAAACGTGGGCTCCGATTTAGGTTCAGCGCTAAAGGGCTTCAAAAAAGCAGTAAAAGACGAAGATAAAGAGGAAAAGAACGAAAGCATAAAAGAAGATGCCGACTTTGAACCTTTAGACAAGCCCGCAGCAAAAACAGACGAATCGGAATCTGGCCAAACGGCAAACACAGCTTCGCAAAAGCAAGCCAATAAAGAATAATATATGTTTGATATCGGTTTTTGGGAAATGCTGGTTATTGGCGTAATGGCATTGGTAGTGTTAGGGCCTGAACGCTTGCCAGGCGCTATTCGCTCAACTATATCAACTATTCGTAACATCAAAGAGCTTGCTAACGGTTTTAAGCAAGAAGTGGCAACCCAGTTAGACGTTCATGAACTGCATGCAAATTTAAAAAAAGCAGAGAGTTTAGGGATGGAAAATTTAGGCAAAGATCTGCAAGATTCTGTTAATGAACTCAAGGCCGCGGCTGCATCGGTTCAACAACCATACAAAACCGATAAAACAGATACCAGCCATAATGCTACCAAGCAACTTAAGCAAGCTGAAAATCAAGAGGTATCCAGTGGCAATGCTGCTGTTGGCATTAGCAGTGAAAATATCAATAATGAAAACCACCCCACGTTGGAAAGTACGTCAACAATGACTGCATTTACCCCAGCAAACACATCAAAAAACGCTAATAATGAGTGAGCCAAGCGGGTTAATTGCCCATTTAATCGAATTGCGAACAAGAGTACTTAAGGCATTAATGTCGGTGTTTGTGATATTTTTGTGTTTAGTTTATTTTGCCCAAGATTTATATCGTTATGTGGCTATGCCCTTAGTGGCGAGTCTGCCGGAGGGTGCCAGCATGATAGCTACCGACGTAGCATCTCCTTTCTTAGCACCTTTTAAGCTCACGTTAGTATTGTCTTTTTTTATCGCAATCCCATTTGTGCTTTATCAAATATGGGCTTTTGTTGCGCCGGGTTTGTACCGACGAGAAAAAAAGTTAGTGGCGCCTTTACTGGCAAGTAGTACAGTACTTTTCTATTTAGGAATGGCTTTTGCCTATTTTGTTGTATTTCCATTAGCCTTTATGTTCTTTAACAGCGTCGCCCCTGAAGGTGTGTTAGTCAGTACCGATATTTCAAGTTACTTGAATTTTGTACTGAAGTTGTTTTTCGCTTTTGGGGTGGCATTTGAGATTCCTATAGCGGTAATTTTAATGTGCTGGACGGGAGTCACGACAGCTGAAAAACTCGCCAAAAAACGCCCATATGTCATTGTAGGTGCTTTTTTTGTTGGTATGCTACTAACACCTCCCGATATTATTTCGCAAACCTTACTTGCCATACCCATGTGGATTTTGTTTGAAATTGGCTTGGTAATAGGCGGTTTGTATTCGCGTGAGCCTGACGATAAAGATGATCACAATACTGGCGAAAATGTTAAAGACGTTGATGAGTCAACAGCCGATTTTGATGATTACGCTCACAGCGAGAACTCAATTCATACTGAGCCAGAAAATGATGACGGCAATGACAACAGCAAACATAAAAACAACAAATAGGACGTAAATATGACAACAAAAAATACAAAGCGTTTTGTATATTTATGGGGCGCGGTAACTATATTGTTCCTTGGCTTTTACAGCAGTATGACTAAAGCACAATCAAACGATGCGGCTGCATGTCGGTTAATTCAAGACAATATAAAGCGCTTGGCTTGCTTCGATATGTTATCGGTTGAACAAACCAGCAATGATAAACCGCAAATTGTGGACCCGACACCTGTTACTGCCACGACCGAAACTAATCGAGAGATTGACGATATAGACAAACGTGCGCAAGCGTTAATGACTAAGTCTAAAAAATATGATGAGCCTTTTTCTGGAAATAAGCCGCGCATATCGGCTACCACTAACCGGCCTGCTGTAAATGCCGACGATAGCTTTGGTTCAGAGTTTTTGAGAAATGATGAGCAAGATCAAATCAACAAAATTCAAACCCGAATACTCAGCGTTTCCAAAGATGCCAAAGGTTACGCAACCATCACCTTGAGTAACGAGCAAATATGGCGTCAAACCGAAACGTCTCGTTTTTCGATAAAAGAAAACGACCTTATTAGTATTGAAAAAGGGGTGTTTGGTGCTTATTATCTTTCAAAATCTGACAACAATCGCCAATTACGCGTACAACGTATAGAATAAAATGAGCTGGATTGACGCTGGCGTAAACTTAACCGACCCTAGGTTTACGTTAAACGAGGTGTTACTTCGCGCTGCTCATGCCAGCGTTAGTCATATATTAGTGATCTCTTCTTCCCTAGAAGAGTCTGAACAAGCAGTGGCGTTGTGCAAAACCCATAACACCCCTATTGCTAGTGATTATATTTACCTTAATGATCCTAATCAACAGCTAATCAACCGCGTGAAACTGGCTTGCACAGCAGGCGTCCACCCGCATTATGCCGATCAGGCAAAAAAGCAATCTTGGGCTAAACTAAACGCGTTGAGTGCCGATAAGCATATATCAGCGATAGGTGAGTGTGGTTTAGACTTTAATCGAAATTTTTCAACTAAATCTAATCAATTATATGCATTTGAGCAGCAGCTAAATATTGCGGCTAACAACAACATGGGCGTTTATTTACACGAAAGAGACGCCTTTGACGAACAAATGAAATTACTTGAACAATATGCTGCGTCGCTAAAATTTATGGTTACCCACTGCTTCACTGGAAATACACAGCAGCTCGACTGCTATTTGTCATTGGGATGTTATGTGGGTATTACCGGCTGGTTATGTGATGCAAAACGAGGACAGCAATTGCGTCAAGCTGTTCTCAATTTGCCACTTTCACGTTTGTTATTAGAAACCGATTCACCTTATTTGTTTCCTAAAACGCTTAAACCAAGAAAGTCGACAAATGAACCTTGTTTCTTGCCGCACATTGCTAAATCCTTATCTGAGATTATTAATGAAGATATTTCAAAGATAGAAAAACATGCATTTGACAATGCACTTAAGTTGTTTTTTAGTTAACACTCGGATACTCAATAGTAATGACGACGAATGAGTTTGGCACACTGACCAAAA
>JBLHMY010000163.1:0-5970 GCA_047621065.1 Glaciecola sp.
GTGGCATTTATGAAACCGATAGTGAATCGGGAGTGGAAATGGCGTTGACCGTTGCCGACGATTGGCATCACAAAGGAATAGACAAGTTAATAATGAAGCCACTAATTCAGTATGCCAAAAATAACGGCATCAAAAAACTGTACACCTCTGAATTTGCTGAAAATGCAGCCATGCGGCATATAGCAAAAGAATTTGGAATGACTGCAAAAGCAGATCCGCTTGATGCACAATTAATTTCTTATTCTTTAGAAATTTAAGTGTAAAGACATTGTGAGACTGCTGCGTTAGTTGATCCCGGTCAACACTTAAATTACTACGCAATGTAAGCTTGCAACAAACAAACCTTACTTGAGTATCTTAGTTGAAAATAGCGTTTTTTAACACTAAACAATATGATCGGGAATATTTTGACCGCGCTAACCAACTTGGTGAACATGACATTCATTATTTTACTTCTCAGTTAAATATTGATTCGTGTTCACTTGTTACTGATGAGAAAGTGGTTTGTGCATTTATTAATGACAATTTACATGCACAAGTATTACATCAACTAAAAGACAAAGGCATAGAACTTATTGCGCTTAGGTCGGCTGGTTTCAATCATGTTGATATAGCTTGCGCAAAGAAGCTTCACTTACCTATTGTGAGGGTACCAACTTACTCACCTTATGCGGTTGCAGAACATGCGGTTGGTTTGATACTTTGCTTAAATCGCGGTATTCACAGAGCGTATAACCGAGTTCGGGGAGGCGATTTTTCACTGCGTAATTTAATGGGATTTGATTTACATGGAAAAACTGTTGGCGTTATCGGTACGGGCAAAATTGGTCTAAGCTTTGTTAAAATAATGCAAGGTTTTGGCTGTAAGGTAATTGCCTACGACGTACAGCCGAATTCGGATTGCTTGCAGGCTGGAGTAGAATACCTACCCTTTGACGACTTATTAGCACAAGTGGATATTGTATCGTTGCATTGCCCTCTTACCCCAGACACTTTCCATTTAATCAATCAGCAAGCTTTAGACAAAATGCGCAATGGCGTGACTATTATCAATACCAGCCGAGGAAAATTAGTAGATACCAAAGCCATTATCAATGCACTTAAAACTGGCAAGGTAGGATTACTAGGACTTGACGTATATGAATTAGAGGAAGATTTATTTTTTAATGACCTGTCTGCTGAAGGTATACCCGATGATTTATTGGCAAGATTAACCACTTTTCCTAACGTGATAATTACCAGTCATCAAGGTTTTTTTACGCATGAAGCTATGACCAACATAGCCCAAACTACCTTGTCGAATATCAAGCAGTTTGAAATAGACGGGTGTATCTCAAATGGCCTTGCTTGATCGGGCCCGAATTACCGCATCATTCAAGCAACGCCTCTATTACTATGCATGAAAACGCTATGTTGAATGCACAAACTGTCATAAAGTAAATCGATGATGGCTGTTAACAGGCCACACAATAGTACGCTATAATCACATTCTTGGCCCATTGATAATCTTTACTAACTCGCCGTTTTGAAACTCGAGTATTTTTACTAGCTTCCCTACATTTGGCACATAGGTATACCGAATGATTTTCACAAATTTGTTCTGTATAAGTGCATTGCCAAGATTTTCGATATCAAAGGGCTCACCGCACTTTATTTTCACCTCAACGGTTGTGTCGCCTGCTTTTACGACTTTATTATTGCAGCGAAAGCTATCTGCAAATACGGGCTGAATTTGCAGTATTAGCAAAGCGAGAAAAGTGAATGCTTTTGTATACAGATGTGTTGTCATAATTACCCTTGATAGCTGCGTTTAATGCACTGCCTTTAGTATTTATTGCACTTACATAAGGCCACAAATAATTTTGCTCGCTGTTGAATATCAAGCAACGAAAGTCCATTGCGATACAAGCTTGATCCTACTCCTAAAGCGTTAAAGCCCAGTTGCATATAATGCTGGCTGTTTTGCGCGTTTATGCCGCCAACCGCCAATACTTTGCAATGTGATGGCAACACGCTTTTCAAACTAGACACAAAACTATCGTGATGAGTGTTAGCTGGAAATAGCTTTAGATAAGTCACACCACAGTCTACTGCGAGCATCGCTTCAGTAGGCGTATAAAACCCTGGTATAGGGACCAAACTGCGCTGTAACGCGCTTTCAATAACGGCTGGCTTAGTGTTTGGTGAAACAATAAATTGAGCACCGCATGAGTCAAGTCTCTCTACTTCACTTGGCTGCAAAACCGTCCCGCCCCCCACTAATACAGATGCGGGTAACTGGCTACGTAATTTATAAATGCTATCAAAAGCATTGGGTGAATTCAACGGTACTTCTAGTACAGTAATGCCCGCATCAACTAATGCTTCGCCAACTAAAACTGAATCTTTGGGTCTTATTCCTCTTAATATAGCAATGAGTGGCATTTTTTTAAGCGAGTTGTCTAATTGGTTAAGATTATTCATTTAGCTAAAAACCTATTTCGAAATATCCACTAATGTGCCCATTATTTGTCCCACAAAGTTACAAGGTCTATGGCTGGCGTCAAGCTGTGGTTGTATAATCCCCCAAGCGGTTTTACATGCGCCCGTCGAACCTGGGCAGCAAAATATAACCGTCTTATTAGCGATGCCTGCCAGCGCACGCGATTGAATAGTAGACGTGCCAATTTCAAGAAACGATTGTGCCCTGAAAACCTCACCAAAACCTTCTATATGTTTATCAAACAGTACAGATAAGGCTTCAGGTGTAGAATCTCGGCTAGTAAAGCCGGTACCACCAGTTACCAAAATGGCATGAATATTAGAGCCAGCAATCCATGCTGAAACCTGCGCTCTGAGTTGGTATACATCATCTATGACTATTTTTTTAGCGGCGACGGTGTGCCCTGCCTTTTTTAAGACTTCGCATAAATAAAGCCCGCTAGTATCGGTTTGTTCGTTGCGCGTGTCTGACACTGTCAGTACAGCAACCTGCAGCGGTATAAAGGTAGCTTGCGGTTTAGTGGACATAAATATCACTCTTTTTATAATGTATATAGCAATCATAAAGAATTCTGCACGCTTAGGAAAGCACCTAAGAACAATGCAAAGATATTTGTGTCAACAAGCGGCGTTTTCAAATGTCATTTTTCATTAAGCGTTTTTAAGACAACAGTATTTCTTAATTTTAATAAACTTTTTAATTAGTTAAGAGAATTTTCGCATCTAAAATAAACCCAAAACTTAGATTAAGAATTGTAATCTTATTCCGATAACTATTTAGTAGCCCTCTCAAAGATAGGCAATGCCTAATACGGAAGCATGACCTGAATTAATGAAAGACACACTCAATAACAAAATATTTAAGATGATCACAGGTTTGGTGCTTGTCACAACACTTGTAATACTTGCAGTAGTGTGGAATAGCACTAGTAAAAGCATCTTTAAAAACTTAACTAAGCGATTGGCCTTAGCTGAGTCTGTTGTTGTGCGTGAAATTGCAAACAAACAACAAACATTGATCAGAAATTCATATGGTTTGGTTAATGACAACATTTTTAAACAAGCCCTTGATTCACGTAATAAACAAGACATAGCGCAAGTCATAGAAGCATACCGTTCAATAATACAGGCAGACTTTGTTTCTATACGCAGCATAGACGGACTTGAAATTGAATTTACTGGCCGCTTTAGCCAAAGCCTTGATCTCAAGCAAAGTATGGCGGCCATGGCAATTGCTGGCAAAAATGGCAACTCATCTGAGCTAGTCATATTAAATGAAAGACTCGTATGGGTATTATATTTGCCCATAAACGATAGCAACAGCCAACCAAGCGCTTTCGCAACGATTGGTTTTAGCGTAGGTAAAGCATATTTACAATCCTTAAAAGAGCTTGTTGCATTAGATATTTCGGTGCTTGTTCAATCGCAGCAGCCGTTTATTATATCTAGCTTACCTGCGAGCAAACAAAATTTTGCATATCTTGAAAAAAGTTTAAACAACAATAGCCACAACTCTTGGCTTTATTTAACTCCTGTGTTTAATACAAACACTCTATTTAGCCGTAAGTTCAACAAACCTAACATGGGTGAAGTAGCTAATTTTTTATATTTGTCTGCAGACGGAAGTGAACTTAAGTCTCAATTTGTGCAATTACAAATAACCATCGGTATAATTGCACTAATGGCCCTTTTTATTGCCATTTTAGTAGGTCGAATTCTCGCGCGGCAAGTAACACGACCATTAGAATGCATCGCCGATTATGCCGTTAATATTGCCAAGGGAGATTATAGTAAAACCCTTAAACTAGACGCTCGTTCATTGGAAATAGACCAATTGTTAAAAGCTTTTAGGAGTATGGAGCTTGGGGTAAAACAGCGAGAGTCTGAAATTCAATATCAAGCGCAGCACGATATGCTAACCACATTGTATAATCGTAGTTTCTTTACTGAGCACTTAAATACCCTATTTACCTCTAAAGCTTATTTTCAGGTCATTGGGATTAATATTTCAGGCTTTAGAACCATCAATGACGTATTTGGTTATAGATATGGCGACGCCTGTGTAAAAGAGTTGGCCGCTAGAGTTAAAGCCCGTGGCGGTATATCGGCTCGCGTAACGGGCGGTGAAATTTTATGGATCCCCAACACCCCGCTGCATGTTGAAAAAGTTAAACAATTCAAAGCAACGTTGGACAAATGCATTCAACTAGATAATATTAGTATGCCTATTGTCAGTAGTATTGGGATTCTTAATTGTCCTTATGACACTAACAACGCAGAAGATCTTTACCGTAGGATGAATATTGTGATAGACGAAGCGCAGCTTTGCAATAGTTTAATAGCTGAATTTTCGCACGGTTACGAAGACAAATATTTAAGACGCTTGGCCATCATTGAAAATTTAAGAAATGCACTCGCCAGCAATAGTCGCGACTTAAGTTTGGCATATCAACCTAAAGTCAATCTAGAAAATCTTAGCGTAAAACATGCTGAGGCCCTCATACGCTGGAACGACAAAGAACTTGGCTTTGTCGCGCCCGATGAATTCATTTTAATTGCCGAACAAGCAGGCCTCATTCACCAAGTTACTACCTGGGTGCTTGAGCAAGTAACAAGCGATATACGTAGCTTCAAAAAACAAGGGATTGATATTTGCGTCGCGGTGAATATATCGGCGCAAGATTTATTGGACGAAGAATTTACCAACAATACTCGAGCACTGCTTGCTAAACACGAACTATCTAATACCGACATTTCATTTGAACTCACCGAAAGTGTTATAGTAAAAGAGCCGGAGAAATCGATTGTACAAATGCAAGCTCTAAGAGATCAAGGTTTCTCCCTTGCAATAGACGATTTTGGTACCGGCTATTCTTCACTATCTTATATTACGCGGCTACCAGTAGACACCATTAAAATAGATAAATGCTTTGTAATACCGCTAGCCACAAATAAAGGGGAACAATCTATTTGTAAGGCAGTATTGAAACTTGCCAGTAATTTTAATATGCAAGTGGTGGCCGAAGGCGTTGAAGATAGGAAATCAATGGCGCTGCTAAAAACGTGGGGATGCAAGTATGCACAGGGCTATCATATTAGTCGCCCCATTCCCGCCCAAGAGTTGGTGGCATGGATAAAGCACAAGCAAACCGAAACGCTAACACAATGATACAAATTTAATCCACTAAAATACCCTACACTTTTGGGTATAAAAAATGATAATATTTATCAATCGCATGCAGTGTAAAATTTATCCGCTACATTATAAGCATAATATTCGCTGCAATAGAGTTGAATTTTGTGATTGTTATATGAGCTGTAAATATAGAATTAACGAGACTACTTTATGATCACACCAGTTATATTAGCAGGCGGCACAGGCAGCCGTTTATGGCCAAAGTCGCGCGCGGCTTTGCCTAAACAATTTTTATCGCTTACTAGCAAACGTACCATGCTGCAAGACACCATTATGCGTTTACCCAGTGAGAA
>JBLHMY010000164.1:0-5895 GCA_047621065.1 Glaciecola sp.
AAGTTTACAACAACTGATTGCGTTTTGCGCGGTCTTAAACCATGTAATCTCGTTTTTATATAGGCTATAATCCGCGCTTCTTAAAGGTTGCCCGCCGTGGCGGTGTTATTTTGCAATAACTGCACTGTTATTACGCCGTTACAACCTTGTGTGACCTTAACTATTTCAATACCCTAGGAGCTTTGTTTCATGCGCCCAAGTAGCCGCACCGCTAGTCAAATTCGCCCAGTTACCATCACCCGTAATTTCACCTGTCATGCTGAGGGGTCGGTATTAATCGAGTTTGGCAATACCAAAGTGTTATGTAACGCCACCGTTCAAGAAGGTGTGCCGCGCTTTATGAAAGGCCAAGGAAAAGGTTGGATAACGGCTGAATATAGCATGTTGCCGCGCGCCACCCACACCCGATCAGACAGAGAAGCTGCGCGCGGTAAACAGGGCGGGCGTACGCTTGAAATTCAACGCTTAATTGCGCGTTCATTACGCGCCGCGGTTGATTTAAAACTACTGGGCGAAAATACCATTACGGTAGATTGCGATGTTATTCAGGCTGACGGTGGAACGCGCACCGCTTCTATCACGGGTGCTTGTGTTGCTATGGTAGACGCACTTAGCTGGATGCGCGCTAAAGGCATTTTGAAGAATAATCCGTTAAAGCACATGATAGCGGCTGTTTCGGTTGGTATTTATAAAGGCAATCCTATTGCCGATTTAGAATACTTAGAAGACTCAGCGGCCGAAACAGACATGAACGTTGTAATGACTGAAACCGGTAAACTTATTGAAGTACAAGGTACTGCTGAAGGTGAACCGTTTAGTTTTGACGAAATGCAAGAAATGCTGGGCCTTGCACATGGCGCAATTAAAGAATTATTTGAACTACAACGCACCGCTTTAAATTAATTACGTGATATTTTAAGGGACCTTATGCAAGACTATAAAAGCGAATTTGTAGCGTTTGCGATAAAACGCAAAGTACTACGATTTGGAGAGTTTACGCTTAAGTCAGGAAGAGTAAGCCCTTACTTTTTTAACGCCGGCTTATTCAATACCGGTAAAGACTTAGCCAAGCTTGGACGCTTTTATGCCGCGGCGCTAAATGCCGAAGGCGTTGAGTTTGACGTATTGTTTGGTCCTGCTTATAAGGGGATCCCCGTGGCTACTGCTACGGCAATTGCAATGGCAAATGACTACGGTGAAGACATTCCTTACTGCTTTAATCGCAAGGAAGCAAAAACCCATGGTGAGGGCGGCAACTTAGTTGGCAGTGAGTTAAAAGGGCGAATAATGTTAGTAGACGACGTTATTACCGCAGGTACTGCTATACGCGAGTCAATGCAAATAATTAAAGCGAATAAGGCATCGCTTGCCGGTGTTCTTATTGCTCTTGATCGTCAAGAAAAAGGCCAAGGGACATTGTCGGCAGTGCAAGAGGTAGAGCGCGATTTTAGCACCACGGTTTTGTCTATTGTGACCTTGAGCGATGTGCTTGAATACCTAACAAGCCATCAATATAGTGAAGACGCGATAGCGTCTATTGACCGTTATCGTGAAACGTATGGCATTTAGTCTACATAGCGGCTGGTGTACGAAAAAGTGACCTTTGAATTTAGTTTGGGTAGAGTGAGCATTTTGGCGTGAACAACAAAAAGACCTTACCTTCAGCAGCGTCAACGAGCCTGTATTCAAACGCTGACAAGCACCTCAACGCCATAGGTCTGCGTTGCCCTGAGCCTGTGATGATGATTCGTTTAGCGGTAAGAAAAATGCAACAAGGTGAAACCCTCACCATAGTTGCAGACGATCCCGCCACCACTCGCGATGTACCTAGTTTCTGTCGTTTTATGCAGCATACGTTAGTGGCTAGTGATATCGAATCGACCCCCTTTACGTACTTAATTCGTAAGGGGGACTAAGGTTTGTCTATTGTTTACACACCTGAGGTTTTTGAACGTTAAGGCTTTTTAAACTTCATTGTCCAGCGGTCGCTGTTTCCTGATACTGACTTTGTGCCTACTTCGTATCGTAGCTCATCGTCTTCACGGTAGTGCAGATCAGTAAAATCAACGAATATAAAACCAGCGTCTTGTATTTCTTTAATGGCCTGTACGGGATCAATACGACGGCGATTGCTGTTGGTCGTTGGCTCCATATGACGCGCTGTATGATCAAGCACACCGTATATACCGCCAGACTTTAATGCGTCAAAGGCTAAGCCGTTCATTACCGCGCGGCCTTCATCACTAAAGTTATGGTAGTTCCTAAATGTAAGTACCATATCTATATCGCTTACCCCTAGCGTGGATGCCTCTAGGGTGTAGAATTTTGCACCTTCTGCGCGGAATATTTTAGCGTCTTTGGCTATTACGCTCATGCGCTCAAAGCCAGGTGCATCAGCAAGATTGCTTTCAATACGTGCAGCACCAATTGCGCCGTAATAGTTGCCTTTTTCATTTAATAAAGGCACTAATAATTTGGTATACCAGCCGCCACCAGGAACTAATTCAACCACTGACATATCTTCTTCAATACCAAAAAACTGCAGCGTTTGAATGGGCTTGCGATTGCGGTCTCGCTCTATTTCACTCGCGGTTCGAATATCAGACGCCATAGCGGCTTTTAATTTATCTTCAACACTGGCTAAGCCGCTAAATGCAGTGAGGCCAATTGTGCAGGCTAAAGAAATATTTATTAGTGTTCTCATCGAGGTTTTCATACAGTTTTTTCCGTTTAAGTATTATTGTTCATTAGATATGTAGCCAAAACTGTAGGCCAAAAAATAACATTATGGCGACTATGGCTACGACAACGGCTTGCCATTTATACTGGCGAATCAGTTTTTCGGTTTTATCACCAAAATAGTAGACTAACACTGCTAGCCCAAAATAACGCACTATTCTGCTGCTGGTCACGGCTAACATATACAGAAAAAGTGAATATTGCGACACCCCAGCCGCGAGCATTGCAAGCTGCAGGGGGACTGGCGTAACACCGGTACTAAATATGAACCAAAACCCTTGCTGTTGCATCGTTGTTTGGAATATTTGAAACTGTTCTTCGGTGGTGACGTACTGCATAATGAGGTGGCGCGTCATATCGAATAAGAAGTAGCCTACTGAATATCCAACGAGCGCACCCAGCATACACCCAACGGTTGTAATAGCCGCAATTAGCCACAGTTTCTCGCGCCTTTTTTGCATTAAAGGAATTAACATAGTCTCAAGAGGAATGGGCAGTACCGTTGATTCTAAAAAGGATGCTACGCCAATACCTGTAAGCATATTTTTTGAATGTATTAGCTGCTTAATGCGCTGTTTAATTGACATTAATACTGGTCATTAAATAAGCCCATGACAAATGTGATTCGAACCCAATACGGCAATTGCGTGCACCTCATATAATAGTATGACAAGCTCGCTTGCATCCCAGTTTAATAATTACTCTTGTGTATGCTTGTATACTTTGCCGTCTTTCATCACAAAATTAATATTTTCTAATAGCG
This sequence comes from Glaciecola sp., assembly GCA_047621065.1. GTDB lineage: Bacteria > Pseudomonadota > Gammaproteobacteria > Enterobacterales > Alteromonadaceae > Glaciecola. Next base: position 3,503 of record JBLHMY010000164.1, read on the forward strand.
TAATATTCTCAAGTGGGTTACCTATAACCGCCACCAAATCGGCTAACTTACCTATTTCAACCGTGCCTAAAATATCATCAATTTTTAATAGTTTAGAGGCGTTATAGGTAGCCGACCTGATCGCGTCCATTTCCGACATACCCGCTTCAACCATAAGGGTAAATTCTTGCGCATTGTCACCATGAGCAGACACACCTGAGTCGGTTCCAAAGGCAATCATAACGCCATTTTCATGCGCGCGAGCAAAAGCCTCTTGTATAAGCGGTCCAATGGCAGCTGCCTTTGGACGAACAATATCGGGGAAATACCCTTCAATTTTTGCTTTTTCCGCGACAAAATTACCTGCTAGTATTGTGGGCACGTAATAGACATTGTTTTTGCGCATAAGCTTGTATATTTCATCGTCCATGAAGGTGCCATGCTCAATAGAGTCAACGCCGGCTAATATTGCGCGCTTCATGCCTTCTTTGCCATGCGCATGCACCGCTACAGTCATGTCGTAGTCTCTTGCAGTTTGCACAATGGCCTCAAGTTCATCGGCCATGAACTGTGGGCCTTGCGCCCCTTTTGCTATTGACAATACGCCGGCAGTGGCGGTGATTTTAATTAAATCAGCACCATCTTTATAGCGCTGGCGAACGGCCTCGCGCGCTTGGGCAACACCGTTTATAACACCGTCAACAGGTTTTGGTGTACCCATTAAACGTTTGCTAAAAGCGTTAGTAGGATCGGCATGACCGCCGGTAGTTGCAATAGATTTTGCTGCAGTATAAATGCGTGGGCCAATAACTTTACCGCGGTTAATTGCATTTCGAAGCGCCACGGTTTCGTTAAAGAAATCATTTAAATTTCTAACCGCTGTAAAACCTGCCATTAACGTGATTTCGGCATATACAACAGCGCTTATTGTATAGTCTGCTTCATTGTTGGTGAAGCGCTTCATATAACCGGCAGGGCCTTCATTTTGGAAAGATAAATGAGTGTGCATATCCATAAAACCGGGCATGAGCGTATAACCTGTCAAATCGATAAAGGTATCGTCATCTCCTCCCTCAATTTTCCCGTCTTCAATACCAACAATTTTGTTGTTTTCGACAATAACGGTTTTGTCACTGCGTACTTTTGTGTCTTTACTTGAAATAAGCTTACTTACAAAAATGTGTGTCGCGCTTTGTGCAGGCAATACCATCAAAAAGCATGTGGCAAGGACAAGCCAAGCCGCTATGGAAATGCCGGTAGAAAAAGAATGTGCTTTTGTCATAGTGTTAACCTTTGTCTATTATCGTTACACAATAAGACAATATGAACTGCAAATCAAAGGTTTAGAAAAAGTTTAGCCATCTGCTTTACAGCATAGCCTGAAGATCAACTAAAACGTAGTGTTTAAAAACGCCTTTTCAAAAAGCGGTTGCAAAAATAATGACCAAAACCTCAAGCCTTAGTCCGTAAAACGGCCAATGGCAAAGCTATAATCACCGCTGGAAAGGTGCATTTCGAAACTGTTTTGTTGCTTCACTTCGTTTGCTTGGTCAACCCACCTATACAAAACGTTTTGATGCACCCGTGCCCATAAATTTCGCCGAATATGACAATAGGGTACAAGGTTTCCTTCATACTCTCTAAGCTCAACCGGGTGCTCTTTGCCTATGCTCAAGGTGTCGCCTGTTTGTGTGCTGACCAAAATAAGATGGGTCGACTTGTCGAGCGTTGCATCTATTATAACAAAGGGAACATCTTCTACAGTAATGCCTATTTTTTCTCCTGGGGTCACCAAAAAGTAGTTTTCATCTTCTTTTTTAAGCACACTTGACAGGAGTTGAATTAACTTGGCGCGAGTAAAGGGCGTACCTTCATGCCACCATTGCCCGCTTCGTTTTATAACTAAGTTCATATCACCACAAAAAGGCGGGTCCCACTTGTCAACAGGTGGCAGAGAGTCGGCGCTGCCGGCGGCTGAAATTTGTTTTTGTAACTGTGCAATATCCATCGTTAATTTAGCCTATCTATTCATTACGCTCTTTTAATGTTTTTTTTACCAAGTGCAAAATATCCTTAATACGGCGCATGTTTTCAGGGCCGGTTCTTAACAATTGTTTTTGCGGCCCCGATAACTTTTCTAGGCGCACATCTTTGAATTTAAACATTACGCTGTCTGAATATACTTCTATTGGAACGGGCACTTGTGGCGTGTCTAATAGTGTATTTATGGCATTAAGTAGCGCAGAATCAAAGTTTTGTCCAGGGCGGCTAATTTCAGCATATTTTTCTTTAAGGTTTGCTTCGTAACTATCGAAAACGGCTAGTAAATCTTCAATGTCAACAGATTCAAGCGCGTCAACATAGGTGTTGTAACGCTGAAAACTAGTATTATCAATCCATACTCTGTCTGCCTG
>JBLHMY010000165.1:0-5793 GCA_047621065.1 Glaciecola sp.
GAACAGCAATGAGTGAAGCTAAAAACCAACCAAGTGGATAGCCACATTGCAAAATGCCCATTGCGATACCCCGAAAACGAGCAGAGACGTTCTCAACGACATAAGCATTGGTTATAGGTGCAAGCCCTGTACTGAACCCAAACCCTAATGCGCGAAAGACAGTCAGCATAATAATACCGCCAGCAACCCCTTGCAGGCCTACTAGCAAAGCAGAGACTGCAAGATATATACTGAGCATTGGTCCTCGACCAAACCTGTCGGCAGCTACCCCAAGAAATAAGGACATTATTGCAGCAACAATGAAGGATACCGTAAGAATAAGTCCAGCGGCTTCTAATGGCAGATCAAACTCCTGTAAAATCCCAGGTAGTGCATACCCAAAAAATGCCTGATCCATGTTAGTTAAGGTCCAAGCCAAAAAACTAACAATTAAAATTTTCCGGTTGAACCGATTTTTTGACTCAGTCGTAGAATTCATTGTCGTTACCATTATGTTATCAATTTTTCAAATAGGATGAATAAGCCCGTCAACTTAAGTCTAATGGTATTCTTCACCGCCAGAAACATTCAAGCACTCGCCCGTAATATAGCTTGCTTGGTCAGAACACAAGAAAGCACAGGCCTTCGCTACATCCTTCTGCTGCCCTGGCCTACCCAATGGAATTCTTTCGCGCATATCCGCCATATACTTATCGTAGCCTTTTCCCGTTACATCCGAGAAGTGGTCATTTTGCCAAGCGCCTAGTCCTGTTGTTACATGGTTGGGACAAATAGCATTTACGTTAATTTTGTACTGGCCTAACTCTAATGCTGCGCTGCGCGTTAAGCCAACAATACCGTGCTTGGAGCTTGTGTAGGCACTTGCATTAATAAACGCAGACTTTGATGCTTGACTACCTATATTGATAATTCTACCGCCGGTGCCTTGCTTAACCATTGCCTTAGCGGCATATTTCACGCCACAAAACACACCGCGTAAATTAACCCCTAAGACAATATCCCACTCGTCAACAGGCATATCCAAAATGGACCTCATGAGGTAACCAATGCCTGCGTTATTCACCCAAATATCAAGACGGCCATAGGTTTTAATAGCAAAGGCAGCAGCGGCCTCTACTTCATCGGCATTAAGCACATTACAGGTAATGCAGCTTGCTTCAAACCCTGAATCTTTAATATCTGCTACAATTTGTTCCATCTCGCTAAGCGAACCAATCGCTTCTTGTGGCATATGCTCACCATCAGGCGAGCCAATATCAGTAAGGACTACTTTTACTCCTTCTGAAGCTAGTCTTTTAGCCATTGCCTCCCCCAGACCATTAGGTCTGCCTGCTCCCGTTATTACGGCTACTTTTCCTGCTAATTCTTTATAAACTGACATATAAACCTACTTTCACAGTAATTTTTATTTAATTTCTTCAGTCACGATAAACATAGGGGAATCTGCAAAGCTTTGAAATTGTTGTGCAACTTTTCCCATTGTTTCGCTACTAACTTCTTTGCCAAAAGTATCGAAGTTATTGATATTGAGTATTTCAATATATTGATATGGAGGCGCTTCATCGGTGCCCAACATAGAGGCGCTTTTTAATAGCTCAAAGCTATCTATCGATTTTAAGCCTTTTACGGTAGGTAAATCGGTTGTTTTAGCCCAGTTTTCGTACTCAGCAATATCGGCTTCGGTTTTCAAATTAAATAATACGACGATTTTGGTCATTGATTCTTCCCCTATTTACTATACATTTGCGCTGCTCTAGTTTGGCCCGTGTTTTGTAGGCAATAATAATTTATTGAGGCTAAATATGCTTAGCCGCTAAATAACCTTCTTGGGTTGCCGCTAAGACCGAACGAGGAGCGTAAGCGTCACCAATTGCACGAACGCAATAACCTGTTTGCTCAAGCTCACCTAATAGAGCGTCGTTGGGCACCCGAGACGTTGAATAAGTCAATACAGCAATGCCATCAATTACCGTTTCAGCACCGTTATAAATATTTTGTAGTGTGAGTTGTCCCTCTTCAAAGTCAGAACTTTTAAGCGGTTCACTTAATGTAATTATTTTGACATGCTGCATAGATAGGCGTTTATAAATGCCTTGACGGGCAATTAACGAAACGTCCGATGCTATGCGTTCACGAGGAGTGATTATTATGACTTCTTCAAAAAACTTTGCTAAACGTTCAGCCGCGTTATAAGTCATTTCAGTATGATCTTGATCGTAAATAACGGCTTTGCCTGCTTGCTTTTGAGTAAGCCCTGATAGCTCAGACATTAAACTACGAAGATCTAGGAAGAAGCCTTCATTTTTGTACTCTGCCGGCAAAAATGTGGGCCATGTCATACTTGAACCTGTGGCTAAAATAACCTCGTCGGGTTGCGTATCAATGACAGTTTGCAAATTAGCGATCACATTAAAGGTAAACGACACACCGTATCTCTGCGCCATCAACAATTGATAATCATAAACACTGCTTAGGTTTTCGCCACCAGGCAAGTTAGCATGAATACGGGTTTTTCCGCCTACCTCACCAGATTGGCTTAACAGGCTAACCTTGTGTCCTCTTGCTGCTGCCATCCAGGCTGCTTCCATGCCCGCAACGCCAGCGCCAACTACGGTTATTTGTTTTGATGATGTCGCCAGTTCAATATTCCAATCGGTTTCATCTGCCTCGCCAAGGCGCGGGTTGTTATCGCATTGAAGTTTGTTGATTTCAATAACCATGTGCCAACAGGTATTACAAGACACACAGTAACGTATGTCTGCCTCTTTACCGGCTTTAGCTTTATTAGGCCAATTGGCATCCGTAATTAATGGTCTACCTAACATAGCGATGTCTGCGGTGCCGTCGGTTAAGGCCTTTTCAGCCTGATTAGGATCGGTCATATAACCAAGTGCACCCGTTGCAATCTGCGGAGCACTTTGGCGCAATTCACGAATAAACCGCATGTAAGGATTAGGCGCGCCATGAGCATCTGGCAAATGCTCATGCAATGAATTTGAATGACTTCCCCAAGCAAATGTCCAGTAATCAATGTCGCTATGCTGGGCAATGTCTACAGCAATAGCTTTTGCTTCACCAATATTAAGACCATCTACGCTTGTATCAACCGTATCGGCTCCAGGCAACTTGAGGCCAATAGCAAACTGGCTTGAACATGTCGCGCGTATTGAGTCTATCAACTGTCGGATAATAAGGGTTCGACCCCTAGTTCCACCTCCATAATCATCTTCTCTACAATTTGACCACGGAGATAAAAATTGATGAAAAAGGTGTCCGTGGCCAGCAGAAAGCTCAACCCCCGAAAATCCCGCTTTTTGGAAAACTAAACATGACCGTGTAAATTCATCAATAATACGGTTAATGTCGTCTATTGTTAATACGTGAGGCACCGTCCATGATAAATCATCTGGTAATGCCGAGGGACCAACAGCCGCGTTACCTCGCCCCTGCTCACGACGCCCGCGCCCGTTGTCTTGCAATTGAGCAATAAATCGGCAATCTTCACTTTCAACTGCGTCAACAAGTCGACAAAGAGGGTCAAGTTGGGTGGCATTTAATATGTCGGGTCGACGCCCGTCGGTTTGTGAATCAAGCACATTTGTTGGCTCCAAAACCAACGCGGCTGCGCCCCCTTTAGCACGGTTAACATAGTAGTTATGAAATGCGTCTGTCACCACACCACCTTTAGCATAGCTGGTGGTAATGGCTGCATGTATTACACGATTTCGTAACACCAACCTACCGGCATTAAAGGGAGAAAACAGCGTTGGATAATTCATGAATTTAAAACAATACCTTGCCTGTTAAGGTGTAAGTGCGAGGGGCACCTGGAAATTGAGTTGCAAACCCCAGTGCGCTGAAGTCCAGTGTACTGTGATGATATTCTTCATCGGTGCAGTTTGCACAAGCCAACGTGACTTTATATTTTCCACCACCAAAGGCATAAGACACCGCACCATATACTAGAGTGATTGATTCAGAAAGCTCGGCTGACGTATTACCCGCGCCTCCGTAATATTCGTCTTGATAGCTGTAATCACCTGTAAAAATCAATTCGCCCGAATTAAGTTCCATAAAATAAGTAAAGCCAATTTGAGCCGTTACTTCTGGGGTCCTTTTTACCTCATTTTCAATACTGAAAACGACGTTTTCACCTAGGTTGTCATATTCATTTTTTAGCAAACCAAAGCTCGCATATAAGTCCAGTTCTGCCGTTGGGCTGGCAGTTAGCTCAACTTCAATACCCGATATATTAGTTGTAGCTGCGTTAATAGTCACAAACCCACCGGTATCGGGGTTTAATGCAGTAACAATAAAGTCGGTATACTCGTTGTAAAACAAGGCTGTATTCATGCGTACTTGGTTGTCCCAAAACTCGGTTTTAAACCCTACTTCGTATGCATCGACGAATTCTGCTTCAATAAGATTAAAGTCGCTTGGAGCAGTGGCACGAGCATTCCAACCGCCTGACTTAAATCCTTGTGAATACGAAAAGTAAGTCATTGTGTCTTTACTCACTTGATATTTTAGACTCACGTGGGGCGTAAATTTTTCAAAGGTTGGATCAGTATCAGTTCCCACTGCGTCTAAATCTGTGTTGTTCCAAAGCTCTATAAGCGTTCCACCGCCAATGTCGACTAATTGGCTCATATCTATGCTTTTGTCTTCTTGAGTCCATCTTCCGCCTAACGTCGCGGTCAGTTTATCAGTGATATCGTAAGACCCTTGACCAAAAACCGCCCAGCTCTTTGAATCATTTTCAAAGTCAGCGACAAAATCACCTGCAACCGCGCCACCAAATAGAAACAGCTCGTCGCGACGTATATTGTCATTACTTTCTTCCATGAAAAATGCACCTAGCACCCACGAAAATTCGTCAATATCACCAGAGCCCTGAATTTCTTGGCTAAACTGCGTGAAAGTGCCGTCTTGGCCAATTACGAAGGCAGGAACCGGATTGTCTGAGAAATCAATCAATAAATTCTGCTCTAAATTCCGATAGCCTGTTATTGAAGTCCATTGGGCGTTGTCAAAACTCCAAGTCATATTGGCAGTAATGGCAGACTGCTTAACTTCATTAAAACTATCCTCAAGGCCGCTTTGTACCTTGAATAAGTCGTTGGCACTAGCACCGAAGAAATTTGTTCCAGTAACACCACTGTCTTTTTGCTCAGCGTATTCAGCCGACACCACAATTTCAAAATTGTCCGTCGCTTCATATTTTATTGCACCGCGGGCACCCGAACTACTCTCGTCCCATGTTCTAGTACCCAAGGTAATATTCTCTTGAAAACCTTTGTTTCTGTCTGAGGTAAATGCTGCGAAACTAACGAAAACGTTGTCACTAACGGGCACGTTTATCTTTCCGGTTAGCCCAAAGGTGTCATAGTTTCCCACTCTAGCTTCTAGGCTACCTTCTAAAAATTCATTAGGATCTTTGGTGATAATTTTAATAGCGCCACCGCTTGTGTTGCGGCCATACAAAATGCCTTGGGGTCCACGTAAAACCTCTATTCTCTCTATATCGTATAACATTGAGTTATTCGCTACCTGTCGGCTTATATAAACGCCATCAACATATGTACCAACCGCAGGATCTTGGGTCGATATAGATTCGTCCTGGCCTACTCCACGCATAAAAAGGGATGTTGCAGAGCTAATCCCTACATTGTTGCTACCTACTAAATTAGGCACGCTTCTAACAACATCAAGAGTAGAATCTATTTGCCGCCTTTCAATGGAGCTTGCTGTAAATGCACTAACTGATACCGGAACTTCCTGTAAGTTTTCAGC
>JBLHMY010000166.1:0-5759 GCA_047621065.1 Glaciecola sp.
AGAAGTTGAAATGCCCTTTTTGCGATTACAAATCTAGCGCCCGCGTTTTTTTTTGCTGCGGCTAAGTCTGCAATTTGTAAAAGATAAATATTAACTAGGGGCGGATTATTGTGCTCTAGACCATTATAAATACGGGTTTCAATAATATCTAGCGGACGGCTATGACTTAATAAGTTCTGTCGATGGTGTGGATATTTCTGCATGCTAGGGCCCTCATAACGGTCGGTTGTTTGCGAATGTTAAGTTTTACTGCTCATGGTTTCGGTTTTGTCGTTACTACACTGGGCGCTTGTTTTCGCTTGTTGGGTTAAAATAACCATTGCGTGGCGCAGGCCGTGATCCTTGGTAATGGGCTGCTTAAAACAAGTAAAGCCAATATGCGTAGTGTCTTTGCCACTGGCTGAATCTATTGTGCACGAATAATGAAAGCCATGTTGATAACATGAAAGCATTGTTACTTGGCCTTGTCTTACCGGCCGCTTCAACTGATTAGCAACAATTAACGCTAAAGCGTCGCTATGATCTTCGTGCATATGTTGTATAGCACCCTGCGCACTTTTCGCTAAGCTAAACATATGACTTTGCCAATCGTCTAGGCTAAACCAGTAAATTTCGCCAAACCCGCCTATATAGCGCAGGCGCTCGGTACTAATTAGGTAAAACCTGAAATCGTGCGCTTGTACATATGATTTCGCTTGCGGAAAAACCGCCATATACTGCTCTTGCAATTGAGCGTCAACAGCGTCTACTTCGACTGTGCCTAAAACGGTTACGCGAGCACTTGCTTGGCTATCACTTTGCTTGCCATCATAAACACATAAACTAACTTTATTGTGTTTCTTCATATTACGAGAATGTTGCGCAATATCAGACGCATAAACAACTAAATTGCCTTCTTCCGTCATTAAGAATGGCATAACCGAGCCAAAAGGATATCCCGGCATAGACAAACTATGCGTTGATAAAACCCCCGTATGCTGGCTTCGCATAAGTAAAGCGGCTTGATGAATATGGTAACTTTTATTACTCATGTGATTTCCTTTTTATACTGCTTTTTATGAATCATTTATGACGTTAAGGTCATAACGTAGTTTTTATATACGCCTATACCTGATATACGCTATTTCCCTGTGCATTATTGGTCTTATTTATAATGATTTGCCCGTTGGTTTCAAAACACGTATCTAATATTGTTTTATTAAACACTGCTTTGCTAGTGCCCGCTGCCAATAGTTTACCGGCTTTAATAAATACTAAATTTGTGGCTATATTAGCCACTGTATTTATATTATGATCAATAATAATAACCGTGCCGCCTTGTTGCTGAAACGTTTTTAAATGACCGTACAACAAACGGGTTTGTTTTATGTCCAGTGCGCTTGCGGGCTCATCTAGTAATAAGCATTTACCCTGCATATTAGCACTTTGAAAAAGTTGTAAGTAAGCTCTAACAAACTCAATTATTTGCAGTTCACCCCCCGACAAGTGCGTCACATCGCGCATCAACAAATGAGAAATTTGAAATTGCTCGGCAAGTGTCAAGACTAGGTTTTCTGAGTATTTTTCGGGCTCAGAGTACTGTAGCCTAGCCAGTTGCAAATACTCATATACAAGCATACTAAAAAAGCCGGTTTTTGCCTGTGCAATATAGGCACGCATTTTACTCAGTTGACTAAGCGAATACAGATTTATGGCTTTGCCGTTAAATCTAATATGGCCCTTCTTTAATGGATACTCACCCAACAAACTCTTAAACAGGGTTGACTTACCAGCGCCATTTGCGCCCAAAATAGCAGTAATGCAGTTGCTCTCAAACTGCAGTGTTACCTCGCTAAGTAGCTGTTGTCCGCCGGCTACAATGGTGACCTCGTCAACACTAAACATATTCGAATTTCCTTTTTTCGCGCACAATCAGATATAAGAAGAACGGTACACCCACCATAGAAGTAATCAAACCAATCGGTATTTCGGCAGGAATAATAATGGTGCGGGCAAGCGTGTCTGCCAAAGCTACCAATAACGCACCCGACAGTAAACTTGTGGGCAGTAATACTTTTAAATGTGCGCCAAACACCATTCTACATATATGCGGAACCACTAAGCCAACAAAGCCTACTATGCCAGTAAAACTGACGCAAACAGCAACTATTACAGCGACTGTCCATAGGCTGGATAGTTTTATTTTGCGGGTATCTACGCCCTGATATTTTGCTTGCTTTTCAGAGCAGCTCATTAACATGAGTTGATGACGTATCTGCCAAAAATAATAAGCACCAAGCATAACTGGAACAATCGTAATGCTTAGGTTGGTGTAATTGATACCGGCATAACTGCCCATGCTCCAAAACGTAATTTGACGCAAAGTTGCATCATCAACAACAAATTGAATAAGGCCTAAAAGCGTCATTGCGCCAGCATTAATGGCAACGCCTGCCAAAATAAGCACCAGCGTGTTCATACCTTGTTTAGAGTCAGCTATTTTAAGGAGTAAAATTAACGACAGGGTCGCACCTAAAAACGCACTGAGCGGCACAAAGTAAGACATTAAAAAAGGCGGAAGATTCACCGAACTTAACACCGCAAAGGCAGCACCCGCAAATAGTGCAGCGCTTGACGAGACACCAATGAGGCCTGGGTCGGCCAGCGGATTGCGACAAATAGCTTGCAATACTGCACCGCATAAAGCTAAGCCTGCGCCGGTGATCATGGTCATCATAATACGCGGAAATCGAATATCCCATAAAATAATCTGCTGCAATGGACTGCCATGGTCTGCTCTTAACCACCGCCATAAATTTACGTCTACCGCGCCTGCGTTTAAGGCGATGACAGCAACAACAAATAAAGCAATAATTAGCGCTGTTACTTTGGGTTGAAAGCCATGTTTTCTTTGCGCAATCTCATGTTGTACTTTTAATATGGTCGTTGGTGTCTTCATAAATATGTGTTGCTGTCCTTATTAATCAATTAGCACTTAGGTCATGCTTTATAAATGGTAATTATTTTGCAAAATTAACCAAACGCGACGTACTCTAAGCACCTAATTACTGTTCAAGAATATCAGTGAACTGCCCAACCGCGATGGGCAAACGGGGCGTTAAACCTAAGAACAGCAAGGCGTCTACAATATGTAAATTACAGCCTTGTGCTTGTGCCCACCGTTCTAAAGCCGGTTGTTTGCATAGTTCACTCGCCGACAAACCACCTGTACGATGAGCAGATATCAGCACTTGAGTGGGCGAAATTGCCAAAAACGACTCGATTGACACCGGCTTAAAACCTTCAATATTGTCGTAAGGGTTAGGCAAACCCACTATATTCATAATCAGGTTAGGCACAGTATTTTTGCCAGCCGCCATAATACCTCGCTCGCTCGCCGACATTAAAAATACCGCTCTTTGCTCAGGCTTAATATTTATTTTTTTGATGGCACTGAGCTGATCATTGACATGCTTTTGGAGTTGCTCGGCTTGTGCTTGCAAACCAGCCTGCTGGCCTATTTCACGGATCATGTTGAGTAATCCGGCAACAGTGCGCGCCTGCTCAAATACATGCACCTGAACACCTGCATTGCTCAGTTGCGTAAGCACTTCGTTTGGCCCGGCCCCCATAGCTGCAAACAGATGCGTTGGCTGCATCGCTAACACGCCCTCAACGCTGAGTTGACGGTAGTAACCCACTTTTGGTAACTGGCTTACTTGTTCCGGATACAAACTGCTTGTGTCGGCAGCGACTATTTGTTGTTGCGCGCCCAAGGCATATAATATTTCAGTTACGCTTCCACCCACACTTACTATACGGTCGCTAGGAAGACTGTAAGCATTTTGTGCAGGTGCTATCGCGCTGGCTAAAATAAGTACACTTGTCAATAGTACTCGCCTTAAAAAAACTAATTTTCCACATTTCATTATAAATTTCCAATTCGCTATTGCTAATAATAATAATTATCATTAGCATTACAGTCAACCATTAGATCAGGAAATTTTTATGAAGCATCAATCAAGGACTTCTTTTTTTACTCCATCTGTCTGCTCAATAGTGGTTTGTGTAGCACTTACAGGTAATGTTAGCGCCAACACAATAGAAGCTAATGCAGAGTCTGTGATGGAAACGATTACGGTGAGCGGCACTAAAACAGCTCGTAGAATCAATGAAATAGCAGCTACTGTTACCACTATTAATAGCGAACAAATAGATGCCTTAGGGGCAACTAACATACGCGACTTGCTGCGTTACGAGCCTGGTGTATCTGTTGAAGGCAGCGGGCGTTTCGGATTATCAAGCTTTAATATTCGCGGCATTACCGGTGATAGGGTATTAATTCTGGTCGACAACATTCCCATTGCCGATGAGTTTAGTTTTGGTCCGAACTTGTCTGCACGCCGCGATTTCGTGGATGTTGACTTAATAAAGTCTGTGGATATTGTGCGCGGTCCGGCCTCAACGCTTTATGGTAGTGATGCGATTGGCGGCGTTGTGGCATTTACCACTAAAGATCCAATCGACATCGTTACCAGTGGTGAATCATTTGCGGGCAGAGCCAAAATTGGCTATGTTAGTCAGTCGAGCGAGTCGTATGTTAATGCCATGTTGGCCGGTGTGGGAGGCGATTGGCAATGGTTAGTTAACAGTACCTACCGCGATGGAAATGAAACCCAATCGTTTTATAATGATGCAAGCATAGGCAATACGCGCACTAGCTCCGATCCTCAAAACAATGATTCTTTAAGTGTATTAGCTAAGCTCATTTATCAACAAAATGATGCGCATCGGCTTAAGCTTACTGTCGAAAACTTTGAACAAAGCAATGACACGCAATTGTTGTCGGAGATTGGCACGCAAGTACGCGGCACAGTTACTTTATCAAGTCTTGGCTTTGACCAGCAAGAGCGTTCACGTTTTTCAGCTCAGTATTTGTTTCAACCTAGTGGAGTCCATCATCTAAGGCGTATCGATATGTTCGCTTTTTACCAAAACTCCTCTACTGAGCAAGCATCTGAGTTGGTTAGGCAATCATTAGCACCTAACTCACTCCCGTTTTTTAGAACCCGCGACAGCATGTTTGAACAAAGCACTTTTGGTTTTCATGCTCAGTTTGACCATCAGTTTGAATGGGGAGGTCAGCATTATTTAATCTATGGCCTTAGCTTCGAAACCACAGAATCAGAAGGATTAAGAGAAGGTCAAACCCAAGACCAAGCTACAAGTACACCCATTCCTGAATTTAGCGTATTTCCAGCACGTGATTTCCCGCTGTCAAAATTATCTGAACAATCAATCTTTATACAAGACGAGATTCAGCTTTTAGATGGTCGCTTATTATTAAGCCCAGGCTTACGGTACGACCGTTTTAAGCTTTCGCCTGAGTCGGATCTACTATTTGAGACGGCCAACCCTGGGGTAGAAGTATCGAGCTTTGAGGATAGTCAGTTATCGAAGAAACTAGGGGTCGTGTATTTATTAAGCGAAAGCTATAATATTTGGCTGCAATATGCAGAAGGCTTCAGAATACCGCCTATGGATGATGTTAACATTGGCTTTACCAACTTTGCAGGACGTTACACCTCACTCTCAAACCCTGACTTAAAGCCTGAATCGGTGACCAGTGTAGAACTTGGCATTAGAGGCTTTACCGAAGCGTTGACCTGGAGCATAAGTGCCTATCAAAACGACTACACAGACTTTATTGAATCGTTGACCTTTGTCGGTATCAACCCGAATAATGGCTTTACTCAATTTCAATCCGCTAATGTAGACGA